>NZ_DBFSAP010000019.1:0-64345 GCF_048412355.1 Ellagibacter sp. | reverse complement strand
CGCGAGCTGCTCGCGAAGATGGGCCTCGCCGACAAGGAGGACATGGTCCCCTGCGAGCTTTCAGGCGGTCAGCAGCAGCGCGTCGCGATTGCCCGCGCGCTTGCGATGGACCCTGAGGTGCTCTTCTTCGACGAGCCGACGAGTGCGCTCGACCCCGAGCTCACGCGCGACGTGCTCAAAGTCATCCGCGACCTGGCTGCTGAGCGCATGACCATGGTCATCGTGACGCACGAGATGACTTTCGCCCGCGATGTGGCGGACCGCATCATCTTCATGGACGACGGCCTGGTGGTTGAGGAAGGCCGCGCCATGGACGTGATCAACAACCCGCAGCAGGAGCGCACGCGCGCGTTCTTAAGCCAGTACCAGCAGGGATAGGGAAGTCGCGAGACTGTCAGGCGCCCGCAAGCGGCTCGAAGTTGCTTGCGGGCGCCGGCTGCTTGCAAGGCGCCGCGCACTCGTGAGGCGCCGGGCGCGCGCGAAGATAAGCTCCCTGCGCCTTAGGGGGTACACCCAGAGGTGTATCTGCGTGGTGCAACGATGACGATTGCGCCACGTTTCAGGAGCTCTTCAGGATGGCGTGGTAAGGTTTGCTCAAGAACCCGATGCGGGCGAAGGAGCAAACAACATGAGCGATTACAACGAGAACAATCAGGGCGGATACGACCCTCAGTCAACCAGCCAATCGTTCGGCCAGGGGACGGGCGGCGCGCCGACCCCCCCGAATTCTTACTATCATTACCAGGGCGCAGGCCCGGGTGGTGCGGCGGGGACGAATGCCACGGCGCCAGTCAACCCCGCGTCTCCCTATGCGCAGCCAGCGGGTGCGCACAACGCGCAGGCGTACGCTGCGAAGCAGGACGCAAAGCCCAAGAAGAGCCATTCGGGCGCGAAGACGTTTGGAATCGCGTTCGCGGGCGCTGCGCTTGCATGCGTGCTTGTGCTCGGCGGCGCTGGCGTTGTCAATACAGTGACGAGCGGCTCCCCGTCGGGCTCGACCACGGTGCTCGGCGGCACGTCTTCCGCATCCACGAGCGGTAGCGCCGATGAGAACGCGACGCTTGCGGAAAGCGTCTCCCAGAAGTGCCTTCCGTCCGTGGTGGCTATCGACGTGTACACCAACCAGCAGAGCGGCTACTACGGCTACAGCACGGGTAGCTCGCTCACCGAGACATCCCTCGGCAGCGGTGTGGTGCTTTCCTCCGATGGCTATATCGTGACGAACTATCATGTGATTGAGGGCGCCGATGCTTTGAAGGTCACCATCGAGGGCGAGGAATACGATGCAGACATCATCGGCTCCGACCCCAGCTCCGACGTCGCGGTCATCAAGGCGAAGAACGCTTCGGGGCTGACTGCCATGGAACTGGGCGACTCCGACAATCTGACGGTGGGCGAGTGGGTCATGTCGATTGGCAGCCCTTTCGGCCTTGAGCAGTCGGTGGCGACGGGCATCGTGTCGGCTACGAACCGCTCGCAGATCATGGACAACTCTTCCGACTCGTACCAGTACGGCCAGCAGCAGTCGAGCACCACGACGGTCTACACCAACATGATTCAGACCGACGCCGCCATCAACCCCGGCAACTCCGGCGGCGCGCTCGTCGACAAGGACGGCAAGCTCATCGGCATCAACACGCTGATCACGTCCTATTCCGGCAACTACTCGGGCGTCGGGTTCGCCATCCCGGTGAACTATGCGGTCAACTTGGCGCAGCAGATTATCGAGGGGAAGACGCCGACGCATGCGCAGCTGGGCGTGTCCCTGTCCACGATTAACGCGCAGACGGCCCAGCGCTATGGCTTCTCGGTGGATGAGGGCGCCTACATTGCGGCGGTGAGCAGCGGCTCTGGCGCTGACTCCGCAGGCCTTAAGGTGGGCGACATCGTGACCGCCTTCGATGGCAAGAAGGTCTCCTCCGCGAGTGATCTTATGCTCGCCGTGCGCTCGAAGAACCCGGGCGATACGGCTACCGTCACGATCAACCGCGACGGACAGAGCCAGGACGTGCAGGTGACACTGGGGTCGGATGAGAGCTCGCAGGCGAGCGCGGGCTCAAGCTCGGGGTCTAACAGCTCGAACGGTTACGGGTCGAACGGCGGCACGCTTGAGGACCTTCTGCGCCAGTACGGTTACGGCGGCGGTTCCAACTCGAGTGGGACGAGCGCTGATGCGGGATCGGGCGCAATCGCCCAAGCCGCATAAGCGGACACGATAAGCGAATCGGCACGGTTTCGGCCGCGTGGGGACAAATCCCGCGCGGCCTTTTTCGTTCGAGGTGAC
Source organism: Ellagibacter sp. (assembly GCF_048412355.1). Classification (NCBI taxonomy): domain Bacteria; kingdom Bacillati; phylum Actinomycetota; class Coriobacteriia; order Eggerthellales; family Eggerthellaceae; genus Ellagibacter; species Ellagibacter sp. The sequence goes on along the minus strand of NZ_DBFSAP010000019.1, from coordinate 62,061 downwards.
GGAAAAGGCGTGCAGTTACGGCTCCGAGGCTTTAGCTGCGGGTCGATTCAGGTAAGATGATTCGAAATGGTTAAATCAAACGCAGAAAAAGGGGTTTCGATGGCCAACGAATACCAGTACAAGCGTGTGCTTCTGAAGCTTTCCGGCGAGGCGCTCGCCGGCGATTTGGGTTACGGAATCGATCCGAAGGTGGTCGATGACCTGGCCGACGAAATTGCGGAAATCGTGCATGACGGTGTCCAGCTCGCTGTCGTTGTGGGCGGCGGCAACATCTTCCGCGGCGTTTCGGGCGCGACGGAGGGCATGGATCGCGCGCAGGCCGACTACATCGGCATGCTCGCCACGGTCATGAACGCGCTCGCCCTGCAAGATTCCTTCGAGCGCCACGGCGTGTTCTCCCGCGTGCAGAGCGCCATCAACATGCAGGAAGTTTCCGAGCCCTACATCAGGCGTCGCGCCATCCGCCACATGGAGAAGGGCCGCGTCGTCATTCTCGCCGCAGGTACCGGCAACCCGTACTTCACGACCGACACCACCGCTGCGCTGCGCGCGTGCGAGCTCGACGTCGATTGCCTCATGAAGGCCACGAAGGTCGACGGCGTCTACGACTCGGATCCCAAGGTCAACCCGGACGCGAAGCGCTTCGATTCCATCAGTTACATGGAAGTGCTCAACAAGGGCCTTCACGTGATGGATTCCACGGCGACGTCGCTTTGCATGGACAACAAGGTTCCTATGATCGTCTTCGACCTGACGGTGAAGGGGAACATTTCTCGCGCGCTCAAGGGCGAAGCGGTGGGAACCACGGTAGAATAACGGCAACGGCCAAGCGAGGGCGCGACCTTCGCGGGCATGCTATCGGCGGCGATGCCGCTCGAAGGGGACGAAAGGAGCTCAGATGAGCATTGACGACATTAAGGCGCAGGCTGAAGACCGCATGGGCAAGGCCCTTTCGGCGCTGCACGACAACTTCTCATCGGTGCGCACGGGTCGCGCGAACGCGATGGCACTCGACCGCATCAAGGTGGACTACTACGGGGTTCCCACTCCCGTGAACCAGATGGCCGGCGTGAAGACGCCCGATGCCCATATGCTCGTCATCGAGCCGTGGGACAAGACGACGCTGAAGGCTATCGAGAAGGCGATCCTCGAGAGCGACTTGGGTGTGACGCCCTCCAACGACGGCACGGTCATCCGCCTGCCGTTCCCCGCGCTCACCGAGGAGCGCCGCCGCGAGCTCGTCAAGCAGTGCAAGGCGTACTCCGAGGAGGCGCGCGTCGCCATCCGCAACATCCGTCGTGACGCGAACTCCGCAGTCGAGAAGTGCATCAAGGAAGACAGCCTGCCCGAAGACGAGCAGCGTCGCGCCGAAGGCGCCATCCAGAAGATCACTGACAAGTTCATCGCCGAGGTCGACGAGTCCTTCAAGAAGAAGGAAGCGGAGGTCATGGAAGTTTAGCCCCCTTTGATTCGAGGTCTTTTGAACAAACCGCTTGATATCATTTTCCCCAACCCGCCTTCGGGGCTTGCCCCCGAAGCGCTTGATGTTGCGCGCATTCCCGAGCACATCGCCGTCATCATGGACGGCAACGGCCGTTGGGCGAAAAAGCGCGCGCTCAACCGCCTGAAGGGTCACAAGGCGGGAATCGAGGCGGTGCGCGAGACCATCCGCTGCGCGAGCGATCTTGGCGTTCGCTACCTGACCATCTACTCGTTCTCGACCGAGAACTGGAAGCGCCCGCAAGAGGAAGTCGTCGGGCTTATGGATTTGTTCGCGAAGACGATGCTCGCCGAGGTGGACGGCCTTCACGAGGAGCATGTTCGCGTGAAGACGATCGGCGATCTGTCCCTTCTGCCCGAGGAGACGCGCGAGGCGTTCGAGGAGGCGTGGGAGAAAACCAAGAACAACACGGGGATGACCCTGGTCGTTGCTGTGAATTACGGTTCGCGCCAGGAGATTCTCCGTGCGGTCAATCGCTGCGCGGAAGAGGCGGCCGCCCGCACCGCCGACGGGCTTGCCCCGAAAGAGATTTCCGCCGAAGATTTCGAGCGCGGGTTGTACACGTCGGGCATGCCCGATCCCGACCTGGTCATTCGGACGAGTGGGGAGGTTCGCCTGTCGAACTTCCTGCTGTGGCAGGTTGCCTATTCGGAGTTTGTCGTGACCGATGTGCTGTGGCCGGACTTCGACCGCTACGAGCTTTTGCGCTGCCTGCTCGAGTTTCAAGGGCGCGATCGCCGCTTTGGGGCGGTGAAGTAGCGTGACCCGCAAGGATGCCGACACGCGAGATGCTGCGGAGGAGTGGAAGCGCTCGGCCGAGCGAAAGGCAAGCTTAAAGGCCGCGCGCGCAACCGATGAGGAAAACGCAGGCCCGACACGGTCTACCCGCATCAAGGATTTTGCTTACAAGAAGACGCCGCAAAAGCTGAAAAATACAACTGACCTGCAGGTTCGTTTTCGCACAGGTGCGATTTACGTGACCTTGTGCATCGTGTGCATCCTGGTAAACGACATCTCGACGCTCGTTTTTTTGTGCGCGACGGCGGGAATTTGCGCTGGCGAGTTCTACTACATGCTGCGCGCCGATGCGAAGCTTCCTAACGAGATGCTCGGCATCATCGCCGCGATACTCTACCCTGTGAGCGTGTACTTCCTCGGTGTGGTTGGCGCGCTGTACGTGAGCATCGCGCTTCTGCTCTCGCTTATCGTTTGGTACGTGTTTTGGCTGCGTGCGCGCGTACCCGATGTCGGCGTGAGCTTTTTCGGTGCGGCGTACACGGGCCTTCTCCTTTCGGGCATCGTAGTCGTGCGCACGGCGCTGCCCGACCCGTGGGGCGGCGTGCTCGTCATCGGCATCTTCCTGAGCATCTGGGCGAACGATTCCTTCGCCTACTTGGTGGGAAGCAAAATCGGTAAGCATAAGATGGCTCCGCGCGTCAGCCCGAAGAAGAGCTGGGAGGGCTTTTTCGCGGGCATCGTCGGTTCGATGGTCATCTGGGGCCTGTTCACGCTGATTCCCGGCTTGAACCTGAACCTTCCCGAGGCGCTCGGGTTCGGTGTGGTCTGCGGTCTTATGGGCGTGCTGGGCGATTTGGCCGAAAGCCGCATCAAACGCAACTCCGGCTTCAAGGATTCTGGCACGATTATGCCGGGCCATGGCGGCCTCCTCGATAGGTGCGACTCCCTGTTTCTCGTCGCGGCGTCGTCGGCTATCCTTTTGGTGATTTCCGGGGCAATTCCCTTTAGCGTTTAAACGTCGCTTTTCAAGAAAGGTGCTTTCATGAGGCGTATCGTTGTTTTGGGATCGACGGGGTCGATCGGCACGCAAACGCTCGACGTGGTGCGTCAGCATCCCGATAAGCTTAAGGTCGTGGGCCTTGCCGTGAACACGCGCACTCAGGATATGCTTGCGCAGGCGAAGGAGTTCGGCATCGGTCACCTTGTCGTGGGCAGCGAAGATGCTGCTGCGGGCGAAGGAGCTTTAGAGCTTGCCGCGTTCGCGAAATCCTTTGGGGAAGACGGCTCGCTCGGCTTTGGGATGAATGCCGTGGTCGACCTGGTCCGATTGCCCGAGGTTGACGTGGTCGTGAACGCGCTTGTGGGTGCTGCGGGCCTGCGGGCAAGCTACGAGACGCTCAATGCCGGCAAAGTTTTGGCGCTCGCGAACAAGGAGAGTCTCGTTGTCGGTGGCGACTTGATTATGCCGCTTGCAGCGCAGGTCGATGCGGCGCGCAGAGCATCGGGGGCTGCTCCCGCGGTGGGGCCTGCGGGCGCCCTCATGCCGATCGACTCCGAGCACGGGGCAATCTACCAATGCCTGCTCGGCGAGAACGAACGCGAGGTCGCCAAGCTGTGGGTCACCGCATCGGGCGGGCCGTTCCGAGGTTGTACGCGCGACGATTTACGTGACATCACGCCTGCTCAGGCGTTGAAGCATCCGACCTGGCACATGGGTGCCAAAATCTCGATCGACTCCTCCACGCTCATGAACAAGGGGCTCGAGGTTATCGAGGCGCACCACCTGTTCAACATGCCCTACGACAAGATCGAAGTCGTCGTGCAGCCGCAAAGTGCCATCCACTCCATGGTCGAATACACCGACGGCAGCGTGAAGGCGCATCTGGGGACGACCGACATGCGCATTCCCATCCAGTTTGCGCTCTCGTACCCCGATCGGTGGGAAGCGCCGGTCGCACCGCTCGACTTCCGGACGCTGGGATCTTTGGAATTCGCCGCCCCCGATGAGGAGACGTTTCGCTGCCTTGCGCTTGCGCGGCATGCGGGCTCGGTGGGGGGAACCCTTCCCTGTGTGATGAACGCGGCGAACGAGATTGCCGTCGCCGCTTTCCTCTCCGAGCGGGGAAGCTATCTGGGCATTGCGGAATGCGTCGAGGCCGTGATGTCCGAGCACGAATCGCAGGGCGTGCAGAAAGTGGAGAGCATCGAGCAGCTTCAGGCGCTGGACGCTTGGGCGCGTGCGGAAGCCGGGAAGCATATACGCTAACCTGGAGCTTCATCGTTTTATTCGGGAGGCCGACGGATTGTGCGTCGGCCTCCCGCGCGTTTTGGCCCCTAGCGTCTACCTGCCTTTCTCTTGCGGAGCGCAAGCGCTCCAGCCCCGATGCCGATCGCTCCCGCCGAGACCATGAGCACGGGGATCATTTTCAGCGCGAAGCCCATAAGCTCATCGCCGGTTTTTCCCAGACCCTTGCCCCTTGTGGTGCTGCCGCCCGAATTGACGATGGGCTGCGCGCCTTCGTCGACGTTCACGATGGCGTGGGCGATGCGCGCATCTTCAAGGCTGGGCGAGGTGAGCACCGCCCTGTTCGAGAACTTCGTTCCCGCCAGCGCTTCGTCGGCGATGTCGGCGGCGAAGGTAATCGTCGCGGTGCATTCTTTTTCGAGCGTCCCGATGAACGCAGAGAACGTGTTGCCATCGCTTTCGAGGGCGGCATCGACAGGCTTCCCGTCGATTGCGACCTGGATGCTGTCGAAGTCGATAGGGGCCCCGCCGGGCATCTTCGTGTCTGCGACCAGCACGCTCTCGACCGTGCCGCCGACTGCCGTCGCCTCGATGGTGAAGCCGATCCGCTCGCCAACGGCCGTGTTCTCCCTATCGACGCTCTTCGTAAGCTCGATGTCGACCTTGGAAGCAGGCCGCTCGATGACGGTAACGCGCGCCGTGCTGTGCGGCCTATCGCTTAACGTGGGCGACTCGATCGTCGCGGTGTTTTCGACGGTCGATCCGATAAGGGATCCCTCTTCGATAAGGGCCTCGTATTCGACGAAAACGTTCGACCCTGCGCTCACCTTGCCGAGTTTCAAGGCGAACGATTGGGTGTCCCTGCTTGCGAAGTCAGGTTCGATCTGCTTGCCGTCTACAGTTGCTACGAACGTGGCGTAGTCGATGGCGACCCCTTCGGGCATCCCCTCGTCCACGAGCAGCGCATCTTCGAGGTCTGTCTCGCCGACCTCGACCGATAGGGCGTAGGAAACCGTCTCTCCTGCAAAGACGGATTCCGCCGATGCCGTCTTCTCGATGCTTGCCGTGCCTGCGGGTGCGACGATGTCCACCACTGCCTGCGCGGTGCGCTCGCCCTCGAGGGTAGGCGAGGTGAGCGTCGCGCCGTTTACCACCTTGTGCCCGACAAGGTCCTCATCAGCGACGTTCGCCTTGAACGACGCCACGGCAACATCGTCTTTCCCCATCGTGCCGAGCTCGATTGCGAATGAGTCCCCTTTCTGGTGCACGACGGGTTCCTCCACGGTCTTTCCGTTCACGGCAACGCTCAGGCTGGCGAAGTCGACTTCGATGCCCGAGGGGAGGCCGCTGTCGGTTATCACGGCGGCGCGCAAGGTCCCGTTGGTCGCGCGGGCCGTGATCGTGTACGTAAACGAATCTCCCACCTGCGCGGTTTCCGCGCTCGCCTCCTTCTCAAGCGAGGCGTCCGCTAAAGGCTCGCCCACTTCGACGTCGTTTGCGGCGCTTGCTGCGGCGGCGTCGCTTGCTTTGGCTTGCGCGCGGTTGACGACATGCTCGGATGCGATGGGGAGTTTTGCCGAGTATTCCACTGTGAGGGTCTCGCCGTCGCGCAGATCGATGCCTGGTTGGAGAGAGAAGCCGAAGACGGTGCCGTCCTCGTTTTTCTCCAGCGTGACGTCGGGGTTGTCGATGGTTGCGCCGTCGGGTCCGGTCACCAAGAGGGACGAGGCGTCGATCGAGGCGAGTTCGTCGCTTTCGAAATGATCGGCGAAGATAACGTTGTGCGCGGTCGAGCTCTCGCGGGTTTGGGCGACGGTGACGGTGTAGTGGGCGATATCTCCCGCCTCGTAGCGCTTCTTATCGGAGACCTTCGAGACTTGGAGCTGGGCATCCTTCACGGTAATCGATGCGTCGCCGCTCGTTTGCGTGTTAGGCTCGTCGGTTGCGGCAATCGCTGTGTTGCCGACGGTCGATCCCGCGAGCGCGGCGTCGGCGATGGCGACGGTGTAGTCGACGAACACGGCCGTCTCGCCTTCCTCGCCAAGGGGGTTTGCCCCTTGCTCGGCCTTCTCGCCGAAGCGATAGAACGTGCGCTCGGGCGAGTTGCTGACGAGATTGCGATTCGTCTCTATCGTGAAAGAGGGCTTCTCCCCGTCGGTGCTAATCACGCAGCTGTCGGTGATGTCGTTGCCCTCGGAATCCCAAACTGTGATGCTGTCTCGCTGCAATTCGACTCCCTTCGCTTGCAAAAGGTCGGAAACGACCAGGTTGCGCCCGATTGTCCCTGGCGTGTTGTTCGTCACCTTCACGCGGAAGGCCACAAGGTCGCCAACGTTGCAGGTGCTCTGCGATGCAGTTTTCTCCACCTGCAGGGTTGGCTGGTTCAACCAGGTCAGCGCACTGTCACGCGCGTCGGTCGCATTGTCGGCGCTCACGGTCGCCGTGTTCTCGATTTCCCACCCCGTGATGGAGTCCTCGGGGTAGCACGTGCAGGTAATGGTGACGGGCGTATGCGCGGGAAGGTGGCTTACGGTTGTCGCGAATCCGGTCCCCGAAGGCTTTGTCGAGCAGGTGACTTCCCGCTGCTCAAGCTGGCTGGGGGCCGACCCTTCGGCTCCTACCGGATAGGAAATGCTCTCAGGGACTCCCGAGACGTCGACCGCGAGCTCGCCTGTGTCTGTCCGTTCGATCTTGAGTCCCTCGGGAAGGCTCTCGTCGCTTACGATTACGTTGTTCGCAACGGTGCCCTCCTTTGTGTTCTCGACGGTTATCGTGTAGACGACCGTCCCTGCATCTCGCTCGGATGCTCCAATGAAGTGCTCGTAGCAATCGACGGTCTTCTCAATGGAAAGGCTCGCCGTGTTCGTCCAAACCTCGGCGGAGTCGGACGCTTCCTCGCAGTTGTTCGCGCGGGCTGTGGCGATGTTCACCTGATTGGTGCCGTTGCCCGCTTGGGTGGCGATGGCCGCGAAGCTTACGGTGAGCGCGTCCCCGTAGTTGAACTTGTCGAGCTGGCAGCTCCAACGGTTGCCTTCGACACTAGGGGTGGGGAGGTTCTCAAGCCCCGTGACCTGCACCGTTTCCGGGATAAGCTCAAGCCCTTCGGGAAGGCTGTCGGAGAAGACGGCCTCGCGGCACTGGGCGTTTTTCTCGCTTTGCGCGAAGGAGGCGGTGAAACGGACCACCTCGCCTTCTTCGTATTCGTAGGCGTCTGCGGTTTTGTCGACGGTGAGCCTCGGCGGGACAAGGGTCGTCTCGACGCTGTTGCTCGGATAGGTTCCCTTGTCATTGACACGGGCATAGGCGCTGTTCGACACAGAGAGCGCGCCGTCGGCGGGGTACTCGATGAGCTCAGCTTTGAACTCGAAACGGTACGTCTCGCCCTGCATGCGCATGGAGTGCTGCAGATAGCTTTGCGAGAACACGAACTTGACGGCGTTTCCGTCCTCGCTTTTGCTCTCGTCGCCTTGGCCTGCGTAGACTACCTCACCCGCGTTCTCGATCAGCTGTCCCTCATTGTCGGTGAGATAGCCGCTCCCGTCGACGTAGCGCATCTCGCAGGGAAGCACATCGACAATCTCGAAGTCGGTGTAGGAGTAGCCGTTTCGGCAGGTCACGCCACGCTCGTGCACGGGAACCTCGACGGTGTAGGCAACCACGTCGTCGATTGAGATCCCTTCGGTCTTGTCGGCAGTTTTGCGCACATCGAGCTTGCCATCTTCGACGATGTCGTCGTTGGGGTTCGGCGCGGTGAGAAACTCATTCGTCATGGCGAAAAATGACTGCGCCGTCGAGTTCGAGCCCCTCCAAGACGATACGAACGAGAGCTTAACGGGCGTTCCCTTCTGCGATCCGGTGGTGTTGAAATAGGCTCCCACCAGGCCGAGCTTGTAGAGGGGGTCGTTCGGATCGGCGCTGATGGCGCCATGCTCGTCCTCGACGCCGCCGCATGGGTATTCGGGCGAGGAGACGATACTTTGCTCCTCGTCGATGGAGAGGAAGTCGTTCTTGTCGACAACTTGCGCAAGCGAGACGGCGCCCCCGAAGCCGAACTTCTGTCCCACATCAAGATCGATGCAGGTCATATGCCCTTTAACTTCAAAGGGATCGTCGGTTCCCGCGTAGAAGAACTCGACGCTCACCTCGAGGTCGGTCAGACCCACCGTGTAGAAATTCAGGTTCTCGATGGGCGACCCCGTGCGCTGGTAGCCGCTGTTCACGAACACGCCAGGCTGGAAGGTGTCGTAATCGGCCCGTTCCTCGTACTCGTCCCAGCCGGATGCGCCGTTCGACATGACGGGCTCCACGTAATTCCAGTTGGAAAGCGTGACAACGGCATCGACCTTGTCGTTGCCATAGCTTGCGCCGGTGTAGCGAAGCGCGAAGCTGCCCTTCGGTGTCGTGCGGTCGATGCGTGCCGCAAACCCGGAATCGTCGGGTGAGGCCAGCTCGTCGTAGTCCCGAGGATAGTACTGCTTGATATTCGGTTCGCTCGTGAATCCACGCACGATCTCGACGTCGGTAAAGCTAATGCCCCAGTTGAACCCTTCTGGCGTGAACGAGTCCTCGGGGATGTACTCGATGGGAATCTTGCTCGCCGCCTGCGCGACCCCAGGCGTGCAAAGCGCAGCGCCGGGGGCGAGCCCGATTGCGAGGGCGAGTGCCAGAGCGATGTTGATTGCCTTATGTTTTACCTGTTCAATCGGCTGAGGAAGCCTCCTTGCGCTAGCCATAGGGGCCTCCTTGCGTGCCGAGTTCGAAAAGTTGGCTATTCATGGTGCTCCTTTCTCGCGAAATGCGCTCACTGCGCCGGGGAGTCTGAGCATAGCGTCGCGTTCTGGCGGCGAGGACGCACCAACCTTGCCGTTTCATCGCGCGTTATCTGCACGGAGGTCCCCGAAAGTCGGTGGGCAATCCCTACAAACTCGGCTGAAACTGCACCGCGATTCGGATATCTCCAACGCAAGTTCGACGTGCATTCTCAAAAACCTGGCGAAAACCTGGCAGGAAGTCGGCAACGATTCGGCAACAAAAGCCACACAGGGGGTGTAGGTTTTCTGGGCTGGGCGCATCGGTCGGCGTGGCTTTCCTATAATGGGCGCTGAACGTGTTATTCGGCGACTCGCTTTCGCCCGCCTTGTATGCGAGGAGCTTGCTGTCCCGTACCCCTTCAAGCCTTCCGAGGAGTCGCTTGCATGGATATTGTCCTTATGATTTTGTACGTCTCGATTCTGCTCGGCTTCCTCGTGCTCATCCACGAGGGCGGGCATTATCTGGCGTCCCGCGCGTTTGGCGTGCGCGTGACCGAGTTCATGATCGGCTTTCCCGGACCTGGCATCGGCTTCACCAAATGGGGCACGAAGTTCGGTGTGACCTGCGTTCCCCTTGGCGGCTATGCGAAGGTGTGCGGGATGGAGCCGGGCGAGATGAGTCCCCATCTGGAAAGCGTGCTCGCGGCGATATACCGGCGCGGGACGGCAAACATGGAGGATATCGCGCAAGATTGCGGCATCTCCAACGACGACGCCCTTGCTGCCCTCGATGAGTTGGTGGAGTGGGGAAGCGTCCAGGGTCCTACGAAAAAGGACAAGTTCAACACCTACCGCGCGATGGACACCCGTCCCACCAAGGGGCAGATTAAGCGCGCCGAGGCGGCGGGGCAGCCGGTTCCTCTCGCCTATGAGCTGGGACAGCCGCGCCTGGTCGACGACTCCCACGCCCTCTTCGAAAGCGAATACAACCAGCAGTACCGAAGCCTTCCCTTCTGGAAGCGAACGGTCATCCTTCTTGCAGGAATCGCCGTAAACTTGCTGTTCGCCGTCTTGGTCTTCGTGGTGGTGTACTCCATCGTAGGCGTCGACATGACGAACTCGCAGACGGGCGAGGTCTCGCATATCACCATGTCGCCCTTGCGCTCGGTGGAAGTCGGCTTCGCCTACATCGGCGCGGTGGTCCAGATGGTGGTAAGCCTGTTCAATCCGCAAACGGCGGCTGATGTCGTGTCGAACTCGACGTCGGTGGTCGGCATCGCCGTCATGTCGAAAACCTATGCCGAAGCGGGGCTTCTCGAATTCGTCTTCTTCATGGCGATGCTCTCGGTTTCGCTCGGCATCATGAATCTGCTGCCGATCCCGCCCCTCGACGGCGGCCGCTTCGTCATCGAGATCTTCCAGAAGCTCACGCGCAAGAACGTGTCGACGCGCGCCCTGAGCTATATGAGCGCGGCGGGAATGATTCTCTTTTTGGGATTCTTCGCCATCATGGTCAACCAGGACGTGCAGCGTTTCGTTTTCGGCAACTGGGGCTAATCCGCGCGCCATTCGCCCAAATGCTTGCCTTCGAACCGCGGGGCAGCTTTCTTTCTTGCTAGGCTCTAGGGGAAAGAGGGAAACGGGCGAAAGGACGGCGAGGTGGCGAGCGAGGCTCCAATCGGCGTGATATTCGACTGTGACGGCACGCTCCTCGACAGCATGGGCGTGTGGCGCGAGATGGAAAGCGAGTTCGCGCATCGGGCGGGCGGTGAGCTTTCGCCAGCCGACAAAGACCTGCTGACGACGATGACCACGCCCGAGGCGGGCGAGTTCTTCCACACGAAATTCGGGCTGGGCGCATCCCCCCAAGAGGTCGTGCGCATGGTGGGCGAGTACATGATGGAGTTCTACTCGACCCGCGCGACGGCGCGTCCAGGTGCGCTCGCGTTCGTCCGCGCCCTGTTCGATCGCGGCATCAGGCTGTCCGTGGCGTCTTCCTCCCCGATGCCGTATTTGCTGGCGGGGCTTTCCCATACAGGGTTCCTTCCGATGCTCGATGCGGTGGTATCTGTCGATGACGTGGGGAAACCGAAGCGCGAGCCCGCGGTGTACGACCGCGCGCGCTCGCTTATGGGCACCGAGCTTTCCCATACGTGGGGTGTGGAAGATGCGCTGTACGCGATTGGCACGCTCAAGCGGGCGGGGTACCATACGCTGGCGGTGTACGACTGCGATATGTCAGGAACCTATGCAGCGCTTTCCGCCTCAGCCGAGCGCGCGGTGCGCGATTTCCGCGAGCTTAACCCCGACGAGTTCATCGAATTTGCCCGAATGGTTGCCATGCCGTAGGAAAACATGCGACTGCATTCCCTATAATGGACGGCAGCGTTCATTCAGCGGGCAGCGTTCGAAAAGGGAGCATCATGGCGCATGGGGAAAGGGAAGAGATGGTCGTGGCCGAAGGCGGCGCGATCGATGCCGCATGCGATCCGAAACCGAAGATGCCCCTGCTGCTGAAGGTGTTCGGCGTGCTGTGCATCGTGGGCGGGGCGGTCTCCATTCCGAGCGGTGTGCTTGCGGTTGTCGTCATCGTGCAGTTTTTGCGGTCGGGCGGCCTTGCCGAGGAGGCGCTCACGCCCCTTGCTGTGACGGTGGTTCTCGTTGCTGCTCAAGCGGCTATGTTGGTGCTGTTCATCCTGCTGGGCGTGCGTCTTCTCCGCAATAAAAGACGCTATGCCGCGCTTACCGCCGAGGTCCTCATGGCGCTTGCGGCGGTGGCGCTCGTCTGCAACATCATGCTTAACGGCACCGATGTCCATATCGTGCCGACGCTGGTCATCCTCGTGCTCTTGTTCTTCGTGTCGGGCTACGTCGATCCGTCGCTTTCCGAGGAGCGCGAGCTGCAGCGCAAGCTCCGCGACATGGAGACGCGCGACCAGGCGGAAGAGGGAACGCTCGGCTTGGACTCGACAGGGCGCGGCTATATCGCGCTCAACTTCTTCAACGTGTTCTGGATTTTCGTGGTCTGTAGCGTGTTGGGCCTGATCATCGAGGTGGTATATCACTTCGTCATCGTTGTTCCCGGCGAGTACCAAGATCGTGCGGGCATGCTGTTCGGGCCGTTCTCGCCCATCTACGGCGTGGGCGCAGTGCTCATGACCATGGCACTCAACCGCTTCCATGACAAATCGGTGCCGGTGATCTTTTTGGTGAGCGCCGTGATCGGCGGTGCGTTCGAGTTCTTCGTCAGCTGGTTTATGGAAACCGCATTTGGTGCGGTGGCCTGGGATTACACGGGCACATTCCTCTCTATTGACGGCCGCACGAACGGCATGTTCATGGCGATGTGGGGCATGCTGGGCGTGCTGTGGATAAAGGCGCTCTTGCCGAAGATGCTCGACGTGGTGAACTTGATTCCCTGGAAGCTGCGCTATACCGTGACCGCAATCGCCACGGCGCTCATGCTCGTGAACGCCATCATGACGCTGCAATCGCTCGACTGCTGGTATGGACGGCTGTCGGGGCATGTTCCCGAAACGCCCATCGAACAATTCTACGCCACGTATTTCGACAACGATTTCATGGCGAATCGGTTCGAGAGCATGACCATCAACCCCGACAGCGCGACGCGCGGGTCGGGGGCACCGTCGGATGGTGCTGCTGGATAGGGGCTATCCGGTCGCGCGCTGAGGCGGCGCGGCTTCGGGTCGGTCCAGTTGTCTTTGCGAGAAAAAGGCCGCTGCGGCGCAGTTCATGCTACAGCGGCCTTTTTTATGGTGCGGCTCGTGAATAGGGGGCGACTTGCAATTGGGGGCTTCTACGCCCAGGGATCGCGCTCGAACAGGGGGTTCGTCTCCTGCCGGTCGGAATAGGGGTCGTAGCCGTCATCGTCTTCGCTCTCGGCTCGGATACAAGGGTCGCGATGCGCGGGAGCATGTTTGCGCGCTGCCTCGGCAAGGAGCTCCTCGGCGGTTTTTCGCGCCCGGCCCTGCTCGTCTTCCGAAGCGCTATTCGTCATCTGCTGCCTCCTCGTGCCCAATCGCGTCGATCTCGTACGGTGTCGTTTGGTACACATAGTAGTTCAGCCAGTTGGTGTAGAGCAACTGCGCGTGCGCGCGCCAGGTCGATTCTGCGGGCTGCGCGGGGTCGTCGTTGGGGTAGTAGTGCTTGGGCAGCGGCGCATTCGGATGGGTCTTCGAGTCGCGCTCGTACTCCACATTCAGGGTCTCGCGGTCGTATTCGGGGTGGCCGAACACGAAGAAATTGCGGCTGTCGGTGCTTTTCGCCATGTAGACGCCGGCCTCGTCCGACTCGGCGATGATTTCCAAGTTGGGGTTTGCCTCGATGTCCTCGGCTCGCACGTTGGTGTAGCGCGAATGGGGTGCTCGGAAGCGGTCGTCGAATCCGCGCACCCAGGGGGAAGACGGCTTCACGACGCGGTGCTCGAACACGCCGGTCGTCTTCTCGTCAAGCTCGTACTTCTCGACGCCGTAGCGATAGTAGATGCCCGCTTGGGCTCCCCAGCAGATATGCAGAGTGGAATGGACGTTCGTCTTCGACCAGTCCATGATGCGCGTGAGCTCTTCCCAGTAATCGACGTCGTGGAAATCGAGCAGCTCGACGGGCGCACCCGTGATGATGAGGCCGTCGAAATGCTCGTCTTTCACGTCGTCGAAGGAGACGTAGAACGTTTCCAAGTGCTCTTCGGAGACGTTCTTCGCGACGTGGCTCTTCGTGCGGAGGAGCTCCACCTCGATCTGCAGCGGCGTGTTCGAGAGCTTTCGCAGGATTTGCGTCTCAGTGGTGATTTTGGTGGGCATGAGGTTTAAAAGCAGAACGCGCAAAGGACGGATATCCTGGTGCAGCGCGCGGTGCTCGGTCATGACGAAGATGTTCTCTTTTTCGAGTTGCGCGGTTGCCGGCAGCGAATCGGGAATCTTGATAGGCATGGCGCATCCTTCCGATTGATGGAAACTTCCTCGTTATCCTAACAAAAAATCAGTTCACCCAATTATATGAAGCAGCGATAACGCATTATCGCGGAAATCGGGAAAGCGGATGGTGCGAGGCTCTTTTCTCACTCCCGATTTCCGAAGACTTTCTGCAGATGGCCATGAATAAGACGATTCCGACTTGACTTCCCCTCGCCAAGCCAGGTAGACTGCAAAAGTTCGCTTTCAAAAGCCCCGTGAAAGCAGTAAAGGCAGAAGCGTTGTGCCAACGGAGTCCAGGCCTGAGGTATGCGCGTCGGCGTAGGAAACCGGCATCTGGCTGACCTGCACTTTTGAAAACAAACACCCGCTTGCGGTAACGCGCAAGCGCACCTTGGAAGGGCCCCTCGGCTCGTTCAAGGAACAGAGTATCTATTGGAGGAAGCAAGTGAAGACGTATCATGCGAAGCCCGGCGAAGTCGAGCGCGAATGGCTTCTGATCGACGCAACCGATCAGGTTCTCGGCCGCGTGGCCACCAAGGCCGCACAGATTCTCAAGGGCAAGCACAAGCCGCAGTACACCCCGCATGTTGATACGGGCGACTTCGTGATCATCATCAACGCGGACAAGATTCGCGTTACCGGCACGAAGGCTGCAGCGAAAGAGTATTACCGCCACAGTGGTTTTCCCGGTGGTCTCAAGTCCGAAACCTTCACCGAAGCCATGGAGAAGCATCCTGAGCGCGTGATTGAGCATGCTGTTAAGGGCATGCTGCCGAAGAACACGCTGGGTCGTGCCCAGGGCATGAAGTTGAAGGTGTACGCTGGCCCTGAGCATCCTCATATGGCTCAGAAGCCCCGCGAGATCAAGATGGAGGGTTAATCATGGCAGGTGAAGCTCTGTATTACGGCACTGGCCGTCGTAAGAACGCCGTTGCTCGCGTGCGCCTCGTCCCGGGCACGGGCAAGGTGACCATCAATGGTCGCGAGGGTGCTGAGTACTTTGGCCGCGAGGCTCTTCTCGATTATGCGAAGACCCCGTTCAAGGTGACCGACACCA
Organism: Ellagibacter sp.; assembly: GCF_048412355.1. NCBI lineage: Bacteria > Bacillati > Actinomycetota > Coriobacteriia > Eggerthellales > Eggerthellaceae > Ellagibacter > Ellagibacter sp. Next base: position 46,835 of record NZ_DBFSAP010000019.1, on the reverse strand, counting down.
TGGATCATTTCGACGTGATCGCTCGCATCAACGGTGGCGGCATCTCGGGTCAGGCCGGCGCTCTGCGTCACGGCATCTCCCGCGCTCTGCTCGACGCCGGCGACTATCGCGCCGAGCTCAAGAAGGCCGGCTACCTCACCCGCGACTCTCGTGTGGTCGAGCGTAAGAAGTACGGCCTGAAGAAGGCTCGTAAGCGTCCACAGTTCTCGAAGCGCTAGTTTCTTCTGGAACATACACGGTTGCAAAACCCCGTCACTCATCCGAGCGGCGGGGTTTCTTTTTTGCCGCGTCGGAGATGCACCCGAGTCGCAGACATGCTCGATTTGGGCGTTCCTGCTGACGATGGGTGTGGATGCGGCGGATATGCTGGCAGTAGACGTGCCTCGCGCGGGTGCTGCCGGCGTTTGGCAAGGGGAGGTCCCGCGGCAAATGGGATGTGGGCTTCACGCAATCGCGCAGGCAGCGACAGAACCCTTGCGCCTGCTCTCGCAACGTGGCTCCCCTGCGCTCGCTTCCAAGAGGCGCCCTTAAAATCCTGCTCTGTTTTCCCAGCTCAAAGGGGTCTCGTACGGAGCGTACGAGAAGTTTTCCGCGGCAATTTCAGCTAAATCACGCGATAAGACCGTGGCGCTGGGGCTCGATAATGATCGACGCCCGAAAAGGGAGGTGCTCCGGCGAATGCCGGGACGAGCAAAGGAGGGTTTTATGGTTAAAGGGAAAAGGGCACTTGGCGTGGTTGTTGCGACTGCGGCAATCGCTGCCACGATGGCGGTGGCTGGCTGTAGCGCTTCGGATGCGAATCAGGGCGGCGGCGAAACTGCTTCCATTAAGTCGGTGTCCTCGCAGGCGTTTGTCGATATAGACGGCGCGAAGACTCAAGCTGTTATCGTCGAATACTCGGACGATGTCGATGCGAGCTCCGTTTCGGCAGACGATTTCGAGGTAACCGACTACGCGACATATACGTACGGCGCGCAGGGCGCCGAGGGCTTTGAACGAGGGGACGGCGCCGCGGCTGGCACCGTTACGAAAGCCTATGTGAACGACGAACGCGCGACGAGCGACAAGGGCGGCGTCGACGCCGGCAAATACGTTGTGCTCGAGGTGAATACCGATTACATGCTCGCTGGCAATACTCCTGCCTACACTGCAACCGCCATGGTCGGCGTGAAGCAGACAGGTGAGCTCACCTCGAAGGGTAAAGCCGTCCAGGCAAGTTCCGATGAAGTGAACAACTATACCATAGAGGATGTTGAGCGCACGAAGCCGAACGGCGAGAAGGAAACGAAGACCGTTATCACGGCGGATGCGGAATCGATTATCCTTCCCGAGCTAGCAGGCGGCGATTCCTGGAAAATCGGAGAGAAGTTCGCGGCAGTCGATTGCTTTAGCGAGTACACTGGCGAGAAGTCGGATTTCGACTTGCTATACAGCATTTACGTTCCTCAGCTTTCCGATGCCGATAAAGGGCATGTGGCGCTTGCTCTGCATATTCTCGATGCGGGGTCGCTTGGCGAAGACCCCATGCTTACGTTGACTGAATCTCAGGCTCCTGTTGATTGGGCGTCGGATTCAGTGCAGTCGCAGCAGAAGACGATTGTCGTGTGTCCGCAGGTCAGCGAGGAGCAGCGCTCGTCCAACGACTACGTTGCGACCTCTGAGATCAACACGGCGCTGTGGGAACTTATGGATTACCTGGTGAACGATTCCGATTACGCCGACTATATCGATACGAACCGCATCTATGGCACGGGTCAATCGATGGGGGGTATGACGCTCATGGATATGGCGGCCCAACGTGACAATTATTTCGCGGGCTTCATGATCAGTGGTTCCCAATGGTCGAACTGTTACAACAAAGACGTGGCTTCTGAGGGTCAAGTTGCGCGCACTCTTGAAACTGATCCTCGTACTTTCGCGGGTGATTACGCGAGCGACCCGAATTTCGAAAACTGGTATTACCAGGTATCCGACGACAATATCCTCGTCTTCAATTGCGAGGGGGATGCGATGAGCCATGGGCTGTGGGAGTATGCGAACAAGTATTTCTCGGCGAACGGCGCAGCGCTCAACACGGCGATGATAGAGCCAGATGGAAATGTTTCTGCTGGTGATGGGGTGATCGAAAACCTGGTTTCCAATGCGGGCGCAACCGCCATCAATTGGATTACATTCAAGGGCGGAAGCCATATGTCAACGTGGAAATACAGCTACGAATTCACCGAAGGCTTCAAGTGGCTCCTTCAGCAAACGCGCGATTCCGAGATGAGCCGTGCTAAGGTCGAAGGGCTCAATGCTGAATATAACGGGACGACTGGAGATGGTTTTACTGGTGGAACGAAGGGCATGAATTCGGCTCTGTTCGGAATCAACGGCCCTTCCGAGGTGTATCCGGAGGGATGGACGCCCGAGAGCGTTCAAACTTACCTTGCTGCGCATCCTGACGCGAATAAGAAGAACGGTCCGACGGGCAAGTAGCTCAAAGTCTGCCAGCCCCTTGGCCCCTTGGGCCCAGTCCGACAATGCGACTGTCGATACAGAAAGGCGCTTGGAAGGATGCACGGCCTGAAGAAGGCTCGTAAGCGTCCGCAGTTCTCGAAGCGCTAGTTTCTTCTGGAACATACTCGGTTGCAAAACCCCGTCACTCATCCGAGCGGCGGGGTTTCTTTTTTGCCGCGCCGGGGATGTGGGTTGATGCTTGGGGAAAGAGGGTTTAAAAAGGGGAACCCCACAGTAGATGGGGGGCTGTAAGGTTTCCTTGGAGGCGCGTTGAAAACGTGAGCTCACGATAAAACATAGAAAATGTTACTAGTCAATATCCAATTCAGGAAAAGCTAGATTTGCGGTTGAAAATATTTAGTGAGTGGTCAAAAAAGTATCCAAATATGGTTGCATTAGGCTACTAATAACGGTATCCTGAATGCGTTTTTTAGGGGAGCGGTTGCGGTGAAAAGGGGCACGGCGGCCATCAATTGAGAAAGGGGAATCTCAATGAATGCAGCACTCGATAGGATCATGGAGGCTCGCAAGTACGACGGTGTTGCCGTGAAAGGCCAAAAAGTACCGCAGCCTTCGGGAAACCTGACGACTGCAGAGCATGATAAAGCGCGCGCTGGCTTGTTCCCGGCGCTCGTCGGCTCGGGCAAGTAGCGATTGTCTTGCTTCGATGACAAGGCCGGATCGGTTGCGAGGGGGCAACCGATCCGGCCTTTCTTGTACGGAGAGGTCAAGATGCTTTGGGCGGACGAATAGGCTTCTTCTCTCCCAAACTTGGCGCTCTTGCCCTCTCCAATGGATGCGTCGCAATGGCGCAGGGCGCCAAAACCGTGTTCGTATCCATCGGCACCACCCCAATCTTTCAGGAGCGCCGCCCGACAAGCAAACACTGCGAAGCGCATTATACGCGAAGGCCCCTGTCGTTATAGCTGACGCTGAGTGGCGGGGCGTCTTCTCTTGACGCCCGCGCGACTTTGCGAGAGCCATCGCGAGGTCGTTCGGAAGGTGACGTAACTTCTTTGCGCCCCATCGGGTACAATGAAACCATTATGGCTAGCTCATTCAACTTGAACGCGTACGGTGCAATGTTTCGTGTGAGGGCCGCCTACTCTTTCGAGGTAGGCGGTCTTCTTGTGCGTATGTACGCGTTCATGCGCACCATCGGCACCGTGTCCATGCTCACGCTTTCGGGGTATTCCTATTTCATGGCGGGCTTGGTTGCGTCGGTGGTGGCGTTCGCCCTGTTTTTGATCTCGCCGCGCGTCTCGAAGAAAATTGACGAGCGCGGTCAGGGCGCGATTGTTGCGCCCGCCACGTGCATCGCTCTGTCCGGTTGCGCAATCTTGCTGGTCACCGTGCTGCTCAAGCTGCCGATTGCGCTGTGCTTCGTGGGCGCGGTGCTCATGGGCTTTCTGCCTACACCTCAGGCGCTTACCCGTGCTCGCTGGGTTTACCTGGTGAAATCGGGTCGCCTGGGCGACGGTGCCCCAGAGCTTAAGACTGTCTTCTCCTACGAGGGCGTGATGGACGACATCGTCTTCATGGTGAGCCCCGCGCTTTCCATCGCGCTCGCTTCGGGAATCCACCCTATCGCCGGTATGGGATGCGGCTTTATCTGCTGCGTGGTGGGAACGCTTTTGCTCGCGTCGTCTAAGGATACCGAGCCGGTGCCGGGATGGGAAAAGAAGCTTGCGAACCAGGAAGGCGCCGTGTCTGCCGATTGCTCCGAAGGTGCTGCCTCGGCCGAGCCCGGTGTGGCGGCTGAAGGCTCGCGAAACGGAAGTGCTCCTGCAGCTGGCTCGGGCATCGCGTGCGACGTTTCCTCGGATGCGGTCGACGGTGCTCGCGCGAGCAAGAAGAAGCGATCCCGCAGCTTGTTTCTCGCGAATCCCGTGGTGCGCACGTTGTTCTTCTTGTCGCTTCTGATGGGCTGCTTCTTCGGTATCTTCGACACCGCCACGGTGTCCTTCGCGCAGATCGAGCTTAACGACCCGGTGTTCGCAAGCCTCATCCTCGCCATCGAGTCGCTCGTGTCGACCATCGTCGGATTCGTGTTCGGCATGATTCTTTTCACCGCACGTCAAAGCAAGAAGATGCTGGCGTTCTCCATCGTGATTGGCCTCGGCTACGGGTCGATGGTTTTCGTGAGCTCGTCGGTAAGCCTGCTTGTGGTCATCTTCGTCGCGGCGGGCACGTACGCCCCGTTCGTCATCACGCTGAACGAGACGGCCGAGCGCGCTGTGCCCGAGGCGAACATCACCGAGGCGCTCACGTGGGTGACCTCGGGCAGCATCTGCGGCCTTGCATTCGGGCCGACGCTCGCCGGCGTCATCATCGACACGTGGGGATCGTTCGCGTGCTTCGGCACGGGCGCCTTCGTTGTGCTTGCCATTCCGGTGCTGGCCATTCTTACCTATCCCATGATGAAGAAGCAGGTGGGGTAGGGGAAGCTGACGCTAGCGTTTTCGCTTTTTTTTGTCCGCGGCGGGTCGATTCTGGGGAAGAGGGCATTCTTGGCAACGGCACTTTCTTTCATGTATAATGCATGCAAAGAGCATGCGTTCATGAAAGGGGGTTGCCATGCCGGCTTTGCAAGTTCGCGATTTCCCCGAGGATCTGTACGAAAAGCTGAAAGAGGTCGCCGCGAGGGAGCACAGGAGCGTTGCGCAGCAGACCATCGTCGCTGTCGAGGCGATGGTGTCGGGTGAGTGTGCGCACGCGAAGGGAGAGCCTCGCCGTTCGCTCTATCTCGATTTCGACACGGAGACAAAGCGCGCCGCCCGCATCAAGAAGCGCCAGGAGCTGTTCGAAAGCGCGAAGGCGCATCCTCTGGTTTTGCCCCCCGATGCACCGAGCCCCGTCGATGTTATCCGCGAAGCGAGGGAAGAGCGAAGTAAGCATATCGGAGAAGTGCTTGACGAAATCATGGAGCGGAGGGTCTCCTATGGTGGTAATTGATGCAAACGCGGCTCTCGAAATGGCGTTCGAAGGCGAGCGCGGTGATGCTCTTAGGGATCTCTTACTGCAAGGCGAAGAAGCTATTGCTCCATCTGTCTTTCATTCCGAGGTGTCAAATGCATGCTTCAAGTATGCGACTCTTGGGTCGATGGGCGAGGAAAAAGCACAGGTCTTGCTCGATCGGGTGGAGGCCCTCGTCGATTGCTTTCATGACGACGCGTCGCTCGCGAAGGAGGCGCTCTCCGAATCAATTCGCTATCGGCATCCCGCATACGACATGTTCTATCTGGTTCTTGCCCGTCGGACAGGTGCGACGCTTTTCACTCTCGACAAAAAGATGTGGGCGCTTGCGCGCGACATGCATGTGAACTGCATCGAGGAGGCGGATCTGGCGGAAGCGACCGCATAGCAGTTTTGCGCTCAACAGTGCCGCATCTTCCCCTGCCTTTGACGCTCTCGTTGCAACAAAGTGTTCTTTGCCCTGTAAACTGTCCGAAACAATTCGCCGTTAGTTTGATAAGCGTTGGTTAAGGGGGCGTCGCGCGGAACTTCGTGTTATCGTGTCGAACAAGCGGCCATCAGCTAAAAGCTGCTATGGCACCCCTAAAGTAAACTGCGGTTGTGACCGCCTAATCGGCGTTTGAGACGACCAGTGAAGGAGCGCGGTATATGTCACACGTTTCAGAAATCTACGGATCGATGGTGTTCAACGAGCACACCATGCAGGAGCGTCTGCCTTCCGCAACGTACAAGCAGCTCATGAGGACCATCAAGGACGGCGAGCCGCTCAATCTCGAGGTTGCGAACGTTGTTGCCCATGCCATGAAGGAATGGGCGATTGAAAAGGGGGCCACGCACTACACGCACTGGTTCCAGCCCCTCACCGGCATCACGTCCGAGAAACATGACGCCTTCCTCGACCCGACGCCCGATGGCCGTGCTATCCAGAGCTTTTCCGGTAAGGAACTCATTCAGGGCGAGCCCGATGCGTCGAGCTTCCCTTCGGGCGGTCTGCGCGCCACCTTCGAGGCCCGTGGCTACACCGCGTGGGATCCGACGAGCTACGCGTTCGTGAAGGACGAGGTGCTGTGCATCCCCACCGCGTTCTGCAGCTATACCGGTGAAGCGCTCGACAAGAAGACGCCGCTTCTGCGTTCCATGGTCGCCATCGACGAGCAGGCGAACCGCGTGCTCAAGCTGTTCGGCGAGGGTCATCAGAAGGTCGTCACCACGGTCGGCGCCGAGCAGGAGTACTTCCTCATTTCCGAGAAGGATTATGCCAAACGCCTCGACCTTGTGCTGACCGGCCGCACGCTGTTCGGCTATCCGCCGTGCAAGGGTCAGGAACTTGAAGAGCACTACTTCGGCGCTATCCGCCCGACGGTGAACGAGTTCATGAAAGAGCTCGACGACGAGCTGTGGAAGCTCGGCGTTTCCGCGAAGACCAAGCACAACGAGGTTGCGCCTGCGCAGCACGAGCTCGCGCCGATTTTCTCGAATTCGAATCGCGCCATCGACGAGAACCTGCTCACGATGGAGAAGATGAAGCTCCTTGCCAGCCATCACGGCCTTGTCTGCCTGCAGCATGAAAAGCCGTTCGAGGGTATCAACGGCTCGGGCAAGCATAACAACTGGGCGATTTCCGCAGGCAAGAAAAACCTGCTCGACCCGGGCGAGAACCCGATGGATAACCTGCGCTTCCTCGTGTTTTTGACGGGCGTTATCCAGGCTGTTGACGACTATCAGGAGCTTTTGCGCATGTCCGTGGCGTCGGCCGGCAACGATCATCGTCTGGGTGCCAACGAGGCTCCTCCGGCGATCGTGTCCATCTTCCTGGGCGACGAGCTGGGCGCCATCGTGGATGCGCTCATCTCCGACAAGGAGTACACGTCCGCCGAGCGCGTGGCGATGGATTTGGGTGTGGCCGTGCTCCCGAACTTCCTAAAGGACAACACTGACCGTAACCGCACGAGCCCGTTCGCCTTCACCGGCAACAAGTTCGAGTTCCGCATGCCGGGCTCCGCGGTGAACCTCTCCGACGCGAACACCATTCTGAACACGGCCATGGCAAAGAGCCTGAAGGAGTTTGCCGACGCCATGGAGGGCAAGTCTGGCGATGAATTCGAGGCGGCTGCCATTGCCTACATTAAGGATGACCTGCGCAAGCACCAGCGCATCATCTTTAACGGCAACGGCTACTCCGACGAGTGGCCAGTGGAAGCCGAGCGCCGCGGCCTGGCGAATCATCCCACGACTGCCGACGCGCTGCCGTGCTTCATCGATCAGAAGAGCATCGATTTGTTCGGCGAGTTCAACGTGCTCTCCGAGGTCGAGGTTCGCTCACGCTACGAGGTGAAGCTCGAGAAGTACAACAAGCTCCTCAATATCGAGGCGCGCACGATGAAACGCATGGTTCGCCGCTTCTTCCTGCCTGCAATCAACAGCTTCGCAGCTGACGTGGCGAGGGATATTGCCCAGGTCAAGGCGGCGCTGCCCTCTGCCGATCAGACGTTCCAGGAGAAGAAGCTGCAAACGGTGGTCGACGGCGCGAAGCGCGTGGAAGAGGCGCTCGACGCCCTCAACACCGCGCATCTTGCCAATGTCGAGATCGCCGACCAGCAGGAGCGTGCAAACGACAACGCGCACCATGTCATCCCGCTTATGGACGAGCTCCGCGCTGCAATCGACGCGATGGAGATTGTCGTCGACGACAATCACTGGCCGGTGCCGACCTACAACGAGATTCTGTTCTACTGCTAAAACGCAAGGTCATAGCCATATGGAAGAGCCCCGAGATATCTCGGGGCTCTTTTTTGATGATGTTCGAGCCCCCGACACCGTACGTTTTTTTCGATGGGGTTCGGTGTCTGCAGAATCTTGACAGGCTAAGGTGATGCGAAGGCGTATTGTGGGATGGGTGGGCGAAAAGCGAATTACCAGTACCGGCGTTTTCCCCATTTGTTGGAGCGATAATTGCTATTTCGGTCGTCGTCTTTTTCCATATAGTACTTCCCTGACTTGCTGATTCTTTTCGTGTAGCCGTCTATGCTCTCGCCAACTTTTTGGTGAAGTCGCTTCTCCGGAATCCTGCGGTTGTAATCCCATTCGTCGTCATCGTCATCGTCCCATTCGTCGTCATCGTCGTCCCAGTCATAATCCCAATCGTCGTCATCGTCGTCCCAGTCGTCGTCTCGCTCCATATAGTAAGAGCCGTCGCGTGCGCGGCGTTTGGTCCATCCCCCGATGCTCTCGCCGACTCTCTGATGGGCTCTCGTCGAGGATATCCACTGACCGCTTTTCTTGTCGTAGAAACCGCCGCCGCTGTATTTCTTGTAATATGACATGCCGAACTCCTTGTGCGAACCTGTGGTCTTAGAAGAGTGATTGCTGGGGTTGTTTCAGAGTCCTGATGTCCTTCTCCTTTCTCGGCTTGACGATATCCCTGTCGTCAAGCTCGCCGAAAATGAGGGGGGAATTGGGGTTGTGCGAAGCTTGGTTTTTGAGAACCGCTTGCCTTCCATAGTTGGCATAGCAATACTTGCATCCGTGTGCGCACGTGTTGAACGTTCCAATGTCGATGCTCGAAACGCACCCGCAAACAGAACGTTGAGCAGGATCTTTTCCCGCGCTAAGCGGACAACCGATGATTCTCTCGATTAAATCTCCGTCGATGCATCGGGCGTGCGAAATGCCATATTTCGCCAGGTCGATTTCTTCTGCGCATGTTTCTAGCTTGATGTTTTTCGGCAGGGCTATTTCTGTGAGTAGCTTGGCGATTTCGACCATTGTTTTCGTGTCGGGAGGCTCGATACCCAACTGTTTGATTGCCTTTTGAATCTTTGCATAAGGGTCAAGGAAGCTGAAAATGCATTTCTCGGTATACCCTTCTAGCTGATTTGCGAGGCGGGCGAATTGCTCCGCATGATAATCGACGGGGTAGTCGCCTCCGACGAAGATGGGGTCGTAGCGCCAGACAACCTTTTCGGGCCCGCATTGGTCGGAGAGACGCTTGAACGTTTCGACAAGAACGTTCTTGCCAGGAAGGTTCTCCTCTATCGATTTGTCGTAGGGGTTGAGCGTGAATTGGAAATAGTAGTGATACCCGAGGTTGTCGATTTCGGGGAGCTTTTCGATGAGCCGCGAGGGATTCTTCGTCCAGAAGACGATGCAGTCAACATTCTCCGGAGTTAATTTCACTTCCGATACCTGATGGTAACTCATGGGATTGCGCACAAGGACATAGCCTTCTCGAAGGCGGTTGAGAAGCCATTCTGCGTAGAATGCTGGGATGTCGGTGCGTCTGCTAGCGCTGAGTATCATTGAATTTCCTTTGGCCGTTAATGAACTCTAGGTAGATGTCTGACTTCTTTTTCCAAGTTTTATCCACCTGTTTCTTCCAGTCATCGATGGAATTGCATTTCTTTAAGATTTTCTCAATGGGCCAGTTTTTCTTGGGTCGACTAGCTGTGCGTGAATCTTCCGTGTCGCGTATCTCGTAGAGGTTTGGCCATTCTCCGATTATCAATTCTTTTTGTTCGCGCCAGGGGTTCGTTTTTGTTTCGCAATGCGGTTTGTCGGAGATCTCCTCATAAATGCGTCGCATTGCTTCTTCCGCATATCCTTTTGGATAGCTGGACAACGTTGCGTCTATGACTGTTTTCGGCATCGCGGAGTAGCCGTAAACTGCGCCCCATAACGCATAGGCAAAGCTCAGGTCGAGAATACCGTTTGAGAGCAAAACGCATTCGAGGTCCTCCAGGGAATCCATGCTCCCCTTTTTGCAGAATATGGCGAATGACTTCATAGTTTCGTTTGGCGCTTCATCCGGTTTGAGGGGGGCTATCCCATTCCAACTGTCGTGGAGCATTTTAAGAAATGGCTCAAATTCTTGCCATTGTTGTTCGGGGTATTTTCTTTCTAGCTCTTCTGCTATTTTCCTCACGTAACTTGGCTTGTCCTCGGTAAAAAGGCGAGCATATTTGGCGAGAGTTAGATTGAGGATGAAAACAGCTTGGCGATTCTCGTTCGATCGGATGATGGTTAAATGCTTCTTGTCAACTGATGGGATGTCGTCAATGGCAATAGGTTTGGGCGGGTACACTTCCTTGGTAATTTCCTTTATCGCCTCATCGATATATGAATTGACATCTGCGCTGGTATTTCCTGCGAACTGACCAAGCTGGTAAACCCCCGCTTCTTTTATTGCCGTTGATTTGATCCCAGGGGAGGCGCAGGAAGCGAACATCACATTATACGCAGCGCTTTGTTCATCCCACCGCATGCAATACTTCTCAATGGTAGGTTCCTGCGCTTTCTCGAGGTTTCCGTTGATGTCGTTACGCAGGTTCGCCATTGAATCCTTGTCCGTCGACTTCGTTTCGCCGATCTGCGTCGACAGGGAGTCGCGCATCTTTTCGAGGAGTTTTCTGAGCTCGGCATACGACTTGTCTTCTCGGGAAAGGTTTGCCCCAATGGTGTATCCCCAAAGGGCACCCTTGAGCCGATCCCTCCGGGCATCGCTCTCAAGGAAATCCTGCTCGATTTCCTCATGGCTATCGGTTATGCATTTGTCGGAACCGCTGAAGCTTGAAATAATATTTGCGTCGAGCGATCCGATGGTTGTGAATCTTTTTTTATACCATGCAACCAGCTTCGTCTCGATGCTCTTGTGGGTCGCAGTCGTCGTCTCGTTCATCTCTTTTTGATTACGGAAGATGAATCGCACGTTGAAGGGATTGAAGTAAAGGGTCTTGCCGATATAGAGGATTATGCCGTCCTCGCAGCTTTTTTGCCGAAATTCATTTTCGTTAAGATTGATATCGATCTCGAGAATGAGCGGGAACCCGGGAACATCGTCGGAGAGTTCAAACTCAGGGCATGAGCGAAATAGGGGGAGGAGAACCTTATTATCATTTAGAGGAATAGCGGTAAAATAATTGTAGCTGAACCCCCTTTTCTCATAGAACCCGCAAGGGGAAATGCTCTCGTCTGCCAAAAGGCAATTGAAGTTATTGGTTGATGTGGGAATGTAGTATTTCATATCTTATCGTTGTCCTATCAGCTCCGCGCAATGGTTAAAAGGGGATGTCTTCGTCGTATACGCTGCTTGATGCATTGATCACTGGCGTTTTGTTTTCGCCACCAAGCCAAGTGCTGGTCGAATTTGAGAGAGGGCTGTTGAATAACTCGTTCGGAATGCCGCATAAAAGGGGGCTGAGATAGTCGGTGTATGTGACGTAGAGCGCTTGATACGTTCTTGTTACTGCCACATAAAGGGCATTGCTGAAACGGTCCCCAGCCGTGCACTCAGGAATGAACACCGCCTCGAACTGGGCACCTTTGGCGCTATGGTAGGTCATGAGTTTTGGATTGGTCGTGCTCCAGTTCAAGTCCATGTCGCTACTAGTCTTCTTTTCGACGCTCAGCCCGTTTTTGCTGAAGAAGCGGGCTGCTTTGTCAACATCTTCATTTTTTGGAAAGAGGATGCCGATGTCATCAAATTCTCGGTTGTTGATAATTGAGGCGATTCCTTTCATTTCCTCTTCATATGAATCAAATTTGAGGATATAAGGCTTTTCCGAGCCTTCGTTTCGGCAACGGTTTTCGAGATCGTCCCCCTCTGGACAAATGCACTGCGCGAATCTTGCGATTTTTTTAGGGAGCCGGTGGTTGAAGACGAGGTTTTCCGTGCTGAATCCGGTCGCCGCAGCAATCTCTTCAATGGAAAGTGGGGTGTCCTCTGCGAGCCATCCGTAGAGTTGCTGAGCGCTGTCGCCGTAAAAGAGTGCGATTCGGGCATTGCGTATGAATGCGTTAATTGCTTCTTGCCCGAAATCCTGCACCTCATCCACGATGATAAAGTCGCTCTTTTTCGGGTTATTCTTCCAATGATGCCAATAGTCGACAAGCGATGAGTTGATTCCGATGGCGCGAAGGGCTTCTTCCATATAGGACTTGAGTGCCTTGGTGAATACGATGATTTGCAGAGAGCCACGGTTGTTGGAGACGATATCGTGCGCTTTCCAGAGGGCAAGAATCGATTTTCCGCTTCCCGCGCACCCTTTCACAATGAATGATTTGTCGACTTTCTTATTGAGCACTTGACGCTGGAAGTCGTCAAGCTCGGATTCTCGTACGTAAAAACTGCGCTTACTCATTTCTGGCATTCCTTCCATGTCTCGTTTAATGCGTTGGGATTTGCCGTCAGGGATTTATCGGGAAGGCGTCTTTTTCACAGGTGCTTTCGAGCTGCGAAGAGCAAGGCGCTCGATTTTGCGGGCAATTTGGGGGACTGATCATGCAAGGCGTTGGCTGTTTTGATGGAAGGGCGATACCTGTTGCTCTTGAGATGATTCGATAATTGACTTTGCTGCAATCGCAGGACGTTCGGGAGTGCTTAACCTCGAATTTCTTTTGTGAATAACAGCAGCTAGTGCGGCATGGGCCATGCAATTCTCGGCATGGAGCTGGTGCTATGATCCCGAATTCGGGCATGCTCTCAAGCGTTTTGCTCGTTTGAGAATTCATGAGGATGGGAAACCATGGGCCATCCTTGGTAACTTTTGTTGCGACGTCGAGTAGGAGGCATATTCCAGTAGTGGGGGAGAGGAGCGGCAAAAAAGATGCAAGAAAGTTGGAATACGCTTGGCTGGGCTGCTCTTTCCCCATAGACACCATTTCGCTAATCATTTTTGAAGAGAGAAGGATGTCTGTCGTCCCTTCAGCATGGAGGACGCAAGTGGTGTCGATGTAATCTTTGAAGCTATCGATAGTGTAGTCTTCCGCCCGGAAGTCAATTTCGAAACGGTAGTGCTGCTTGGCTTGGTGAATGAGCTTCTTTGCGATGTCTCGCGCAGGTTTGTTGCCCTCAATGCCGGTAAGAAATACCTGGCGAATATTTGGCAGATTCTTGTCGATGGCACTCAAGATGCCAAGTGCGTCACCGCATGTTCCCGATCCGATCGAGAGGATATTGAGTGTGGTTTGATTTTGGAAGGCCTTTGCAATTTCGGCGGTGTGAAAGAGGTCGTCGAAGATGCAGTAGCACTCAGCATAGCTCCTCGGAAGATAAGTTCCTGCGTAAATAAGTGCTTTATCTTGCGAGGACTCAAGGTTGCAGTCGAATGCTCTTTCGGTCTTCGAGGGCTGATATGATGCCTTGAGCGTTTCGAACAAGAACGAATCGAGCCACTCGGGAAGCGTTACATTGCTAGGGGCATGGTACTCGGGGGGGGGTCTAATTGATTTTTCGAAGATAGTTGCTTCTCTGGGCTTTCTTCGAACCAGTAAAGATCATTGCTATGCGTGAACACGGGTTTTGACCGAAAAGACTCAACTGAAGCTTTTCGGTTGGCGCAATCTTCGCATACCACGAGAATGTCCATGCCGTCGCTTTTGTCAATCGCCCATTCCGGGAAATCATCCCGGCAAACGAGTGAAAATGGGGCAGAAATTCCGCACGCATTCAGCACTTGCTGGATGAAGCCGGAAAGTGCTGGGCGATTTTTCTCGTCGCCTGTAGGGAAAGTGTTGTTCTCCTGCGTCAGAGTTGTCCCTCCTGTTGCTAAAATCTGTTCCAATTATAGCGAGAATATTGAGTGGTCGGTGACATTTTAGCGAACTGGACGATGACTGATTGCAAAGCGAATAATGGTCAGGACGCTCTTTCTGTTTTGATTCCTTACTTTCCTCGGGCGATTCGTCCTGAGAGCAATGCGCAGGCGCCTTCGACGAGCTTGATGTTCAGTTCGATTCCCTCATGAATGAAGTCGAGTCGCGGTTTTGCATACGAGCTTGCGGATAGGATGTCGCATGCCTCGTCGGCAAAACCGCGAAGAGCGCTTGAACTGAACCAGCTGACGTCGTCTACGCATGCAAGCTGTTCACTTACGTTGTATGCGAAGGGCCGCGTCAGGAAGGCGCGGTCTCCGGTTGCGACTTCTCGTTCCGTCTTGGTGAACCACAGCGAGTTTCCCGAATCAAAAAGAGGTGCGGGGCGAATCGCCATAGTATCGAGGTTCCTTATGAATCCGAAGTTGCGCCAATGTCGATCGGAGTTCGCGAGGATGGTATCGCACACGATCATTTTGGACATGCGTGCTCGAAGTTCTGCCTCGTTCACCCCTAGAAGCGAGGCGTCTCGGCAAAAACGGTCGTATACGCTGCTTCCGCGAGAGCTTGATGTCGCCTCTCTAGCCTGATCTGCGGTGATAAACTCTTCGCTTCTCCCAAGGAAATTAGGACATCTCGCGGCAGCGCCTTGTGCCGTGCCCACGATGTCGTACGGCACGTAATCGCAGGGGTTGAGAAGTCTTCGGTAAAGTGCGGTCGCGACTGCCTCGTTGTAGGGACGCTGATCGTCGGATCTGCAGCCCTTTAATAAGTAACGTGTCCCGTTCGTTCCGATGACCCATTTTTTTGGAAGTTCGCCTTCCGACGTGTTGTCCGGGGAGCTGAGTCCAATTCCCGAAAGCCAGTCGTCCCAATCGTCGATGTTCGAGTCGATGAAGTCATTGTCGTAGAAATTGACTTCGCTCCAAGTTAGGGTTGGCGCGTCGTTTGGCCTTAACCAATAGCAGTCGGAAAGGGAGAGCCCCATGCTCTTTATTGCGAGATTGCTTGGCGTATTGAGTCCCGATTGGGCGAGCTTTGACTCAATCCCCGGGCGCGTTCGGGGGACGGATCGATGAAGCCACCAGTTATTGAGAACTCTTCGTTTCGGATTGCCCCCGCGAGTGAGCACGCCGATAGGCGCGTATGTAGGGTCGATTACCTCGGATACGGAAAGGGGCTCGTCGGCAGCGGAGTCGAAGAGCACGGAAGCAACCTCATGGCCCGCATTCATGAGGGTATATTGGGATACGGTCGCATAGGAGGTCTTCGGGGGGCGGCCGGTTTTGCGGGCTTCGCTGCGGTATCGTTCGGCTGATTCGCGCGAGATACGGACTCTGCCATTGATGGTGACGGCATCGAGCAGCTTGCCTTTCACAAGTTGGGAAACGCGGCTTTCGGAAATGCCGAGGATTTCGGCAGCCTTTTTTTCAGTAAGTTCGTACTTCACTTTAGTATTTCCTCGTATAAAAAATGAGAATTGATGCAAAATAATTCTAAAGTAAATTTGAACGATATGCAATTGCGAAAAGTTGAGTCTATCGCACTTAGATTACTTGACATGGCGTATCGCGTCGTTACAATGCCTTTTAGCACTCAAAGACGGGGACTGCCAAAGCAAAGTGCCAAAGTGGTCTTTCGAGAACAGGAAGCGATACGCCATGAAGAAATTTAAAACAGAGAGCAAGAAACTGCTCGACCTCATGATCAACTCGATCTACACCAATCGCGAGATCTTCCTCCGCGAGCTTATCTCGAACGCGTCCGACGCCGTCGACAAGCTCTATTTCAAGAGCCTGACGGATTCCGACGTGCAGCTTTCCAAGGACGAGCTGGCCATTCACGTCGGCTTCGACGAGGGTGCCCGCACCATCACCATCTCTGACAACGGCATCGGTATGACGAAGGACGAGCTCGACAAGAACCTCGGTACCATCGCGCACTCCGATTCCCAGGCGTTCAAGACCGACAACGCCGAGCAGCAGGGTGACGACATCGACATCATCGGCCAGTTCGGCGTCGGCTTCTACTCCAGCTTCATGGTCGCCTCCAAGGTGCGCGTCGTTTCCCGCGCGTTCGGCAGCGATGAGGCGTGGGCGTGGGAATCCGACGGCGTTGAAGGCTACACCATCGCCGAGGCCGAGCGCGCCGAGCACGGCACCGACGTCATCCTTACGCTCAAGGAGAACACCGACGAGGACAACTACGACACCTACCTTTCCGAGTACGGCCTGAAGGACCTGATCAAACGCTACAGCAACTACGTGCGCTACCCCATCCAGATGGAGGTTTCCAAGACGCGCGAGAAGCCGAAGCCCGAAGACGCCGGCGACGACTACAAGCCCGAGTACGAAACCTACACCGAGACCGACACGATCAACTCGATGATTCCCATCTGGAAGCGCAAGAAATCTGACGTGACCGACGAGGAGTACAACGAGTTCTACAAGACGAACTTCCACGACTTCGCCGACCCTGCGCGCACTGTCTCGCTGCATGCCGAGGGCGCGCTGACCTACGACGCGCTGCTGTTCGTGCCGAGCCGCGCCCCGTATGACCTGTACAGCAAGGATTTCAAGAAGGGTCTCGCGCTTTATAGCTCCAACGTGCTCATCATGGACAAGTGCGAAGACCTCCTGCCCGACTACTTCAACTTCGTCCGCGGCATCGTCGACTCGCAGGATCTCACGCTCAACATCTCGCGCGAGACGCTGCAGC
Organism: Ellagibacter sp.; assembly: GCF_048412355.1. NCBI lineage: Bacteria > Bacillati > Actinomycetota > Coriobacteriia > Eggerthellales > Eggerthellaceae > Ellagibacter > Ellagibacter sp. The sequence continues at coordinate 30,053 of NZ_DBFSAP010000019.1, read as the reverse complement.
ACAACAGCCAGCTGAAGGCCATCGCCCGCCGCGTCGAGAAGAAGATCAAGTCCGACCTTGAGAACTTCCTCGACAAGGATCGCGAGGGCTATAAGAAGTTCTTCGAGAACTTCGGCCGCGGCATGAAGTACGGCCTCTACACCTCCTACGGCACGGCAAAAGACGTGCTGGGCGACCTGCTCCTCTTCTATTCGGCCAAGCAGAAGAAGATGATCACGTTCAAGGAATACGTGAAGGCTGCCGCTGATGGCCAGGAGACCATTTACTACGCCACGGGCGATTCCGTCGAGCGCATGGCGCAGTTGCCGATCGTGACGACGGTGCTCGCGAAGGGCTACGACGTGCTGCTGTGCCCCGAGGATGTCGACGAATTCTGCATGATGGCCATGTCCGATTACGCTGTGCCCGACGCGGCCGACCCCGACTCGCTCACCGCGTGGCCGCTTAAGAACGTGGGCGGCGAGAACCTCGGCCTTGAATCCGACGAGGAGAAAAAGGAAGCCGAGGAGACGGCCGAGTCCAACAAGGATCTGTTCGAGGCCATGAAGAGCGCTCTCGACGGTAAGGTGGAGAAGGTCGCGGTGTCCACGCGCCAGACCGACGCCCCTGCCTTCATCACCACCGAAGGCGGCGTATCGCTTAAGATGGAGAAGATTCTCGCGGGTGCACCGAAGAGCGCCGAGGAAGAAGGCGCGGTGAAATCGCATCGCGTGCTCGAGGTGAACGCGAAGCACCCGGTGTTCGAGGTCATGCAGAAGGCGCAGGAATCGGGCGACGGCGAGAAAGTGAAGCTGTACTCGGGCATTCTGTACGATCAGGCGCTTCTCGTCGAGGGTATCCCGCTGGACGATCCGGTTGCCTACACTGAGGCGGTCACGAAGCTGATGAAGTAGGCCTCAGAGCTTCAGGGCCGCAGGGCGCGAACGGGGAACCGGGGAGCCTCGGAAGGGGAATCGGAATCGGTTCAAGAAAACCCTTGCGCTTGTGCGATTGATTCGCTATTATTTGTTTTCGCGTCTGAAGCTTGTGCTTCACTCGTTTGCCAACGTGGCTCAGCTGGTAGAGCAACGCACTCGTAATGCGTAGGTCAGCGGTTCGAATCCGCTCGTTGGCTCCAGAAACTTACAGGCCGTCGGCATTGAGCCGGCGGCCTGTTTTGTTGTTGAACGCGAAATAGGCGGGTATGGTGGTCTTCCCCGGCGGTTTTGCCTCCCTCTGTCGGACGGGCTTTCTCGTTCGTGTTTTCTTGCGGGGAGAAGAAGGTCGGCTCTGCTATTCTCTGTCGGACAGGACGCTTTAGAAGGCGACAGCGCTCAGGGCGGAAAGGCGGGAACATGAATATCGAGCATCTGCGTGAATTCGAATACCTCGCCGAGAACCTGAGCTTCCGCGATACTGCGCGCCATTTCTTCGTGAGTCCGTCAGTCATCAGCCGCCATGTTTCGGCTATGGAAGACGAGCTCGGCGCCAAGCTCTTCGTCCGCTCGAAGCAGTCGGTCGCCATCACCGAGGCTGGAACCGTTTTCCTTGACCGATCGAAGGCCATCCTTTCCGAATACAACGCCGCCCTTGCCGAGATGTCGCGCCTCGACGAAGGCGGAAAACCCGTGGTGCGTTTGGGCTATCTGCACAATGCGGCGCGCCCGTTTATCCTGCAATTCGCGTCGTATCTGAAGGAGCATTACCCGGAAATCGAGATCGAGTTCAAGGGCATGCCGTACAAGTTGCTCTACACCGCGCTCGATGACAACAGGGCCGATCTCAACATCATGCTCAACGTGTACTCGCCCCACCAGCAGCGCTATGAGCTCGCAACCATGTACCGCGATCAGTTCTGCGTGGTCGTCCGAGCGAACAGCCGGCTTGCGCGCGACTGCGCCGACGGCATCGAGCTTTCGCGTCTCGTGGGCCTTGACCTGCTCCTTCCAAGCGAGAAGGATTTCCCGGGCCTGCAGGAGCGGATGCGAAAGGTGCTCGAAACCGAGCCTTCCCTTCTAATGGAGCGCGCTCGCAGCTTCCGCGACGTCGACTCGATGTACATCCAGGTGGAAACGTCCAACAGCGTCGGCATTTCCACAAGTGCGAACTGGGCATACGGGTCGAGCAAGGTGGTGTATCTCCCCATCAAGGGCGTCGACGCCGGCATCGACGTGAACGCCTACATCGGCCGCTCGCTTTCGGGCCGCACACTCACTGCGTGCAAAGAGGCGCTTGCGAGCTGTCAGGCCTATCTTGAAGATTTCTCCGTGCTCGAGAATGCCCGCGTGCAATGGCGGGCACGAGTGAGCGCGCTCTACTAAGCTAGCTGTTGCACAATCGCAAACGGGGTTGTTCCGCATATTGCAACAACGCTTGCGGAATGCGAATCACCAGGTCGGCGGGAAGACGCATACAATCATCCCAGTGAGAAACATCCGACGGTGTTATCCCCTCCTTACAAAGCTGTCGGTTGCACTCCCTTATCCCCTTTGGCTCGCCGCCCTCTCCAATCCTGTCGGCGAGCTCCTTTAAGGAGCCGTTATCCCCAAAAGCGGCTCCTTTTTCTTTGGTTTCTCCGCGCACTTGGGCGCTGTCGCGCAAAGCCGTTGTACCCTTTTATCGGTACTATTCGATTGCGGGCATATAGCCCGAGAGGTTCGCCGCGTTTGCGAGGAGTGTCCATGTCCATTAGATTTGCCGCAGCTCAAGCCGTAAGCTTCATTTCGACATGGGGCTTGAAGCACGTGTTCCGTCGGCCAGCGGCAAACTTCCCAGGGAAGATCGCGCTCTACGTGGATCCGCGTTTGCTCGCGAACTTGCGGGGAAAGCTTGCCCGCGGGTCGATCATGGTGGTGGGCACCAACGGGAAGACCACGGTGACCAATCTGCTCGCCGACGTCCTCGAGGGCTCGGGCGCCCGCGTGGTGTGCAACCGGACGGGTGCGAACCTCGATTCCGGCGTATCGACGGCGCTTCTTCATGCGAAAGAGGCCGATTGGGGCGTGTTCGAATCCGACGAGCTGTGGCTGAAGAAGATGACGCCTCAGCTCAAGCCGACATACGTGCTTCTTCTGAACCTGTTCCGCGACCAACTTGATCGCTGTGGCGAAATCGATCGCATCCAGGATAGTATTGTCGAGGCGCTCGCCGCATCGCCTGAGACCATCCTTGTCTTCAATGCCGACGACCCCCTGTGCGCCACCATCGCCAAGCGCGCCTCCGAGCTGCCCGAGCGCGAGCGGACGCGCCAGATCGCGTTCGGGGTGAGCGAGAGCATGGGCCTTGCGCAGAACACGGTCTCCGACGCAACGATGTGCCAGCTGTGCTCGTCGATGTTCGAATACGATTTTCGCCAATACGGCCAGCTGGGAGCTTGGCATTGCCCGACGTGCGGCTTCTCTCGCCCCGCGCTCGATTTCGCGGCGCAAAACGTGGAACTTGGCGAGCGCGAGCTTTCCTTCGATATCGCCCGCCCGCAGCCGAACGCGGGCGAGTCCGCGCCTGCAAGGCCGATCCGCGCGGCGTTCAGCGGTGCCTACATGGTCTACAACCTGCTCGCGGTAGGCGTCGCGGCTGACCTCGTGGGCTGCGGAAACGACGCGATCCAGGCCGCCATCGAGTCCTTCGACCCGAAGAACGGCCGTCTGCAGCACTACTCCGTCGAAGGGCGGAGCGTTCTGCTCAACCTCGCGAAGAACCCCACGGGCTTCAACCAGAACCTCAAGATCATTGAGAAGGACGCTTCTCCTAAGGCGGTCGCCTTCTTCATCAACGACAAAGAGGCCGACGGCCACGACATCTCGTGGCTGTGGGATATCGACTTCGAGGAGCTTTCGCGCCAGGAGGGTTGCGTCGTGTTCGCCGGGGGCGTCCGCGGCAACGACATGCAGGTGCGCCTGAAGTACGCGGGCATTCCCTCCAAGGTGGTGAAGAACACTCAGGAATTCCTTGATGAACTGGCGAAACTTCCCTGTGAAATGAATGCTTACGCCATTGCGAACTACACGGCGCTGCCAAGCGTGAAGTCCGCTCTCGATGCTGTGGAAAGCGAAGCTGGCGACCTTGCGAACTGCGAGGCTGGCGACCCCGTGCGGGCCGACGGCGGGTCGTCTTCGAGCGCGGATGCTCCTTCGTCTATCATCGCGGCAGCTCCTGAGCCTGCGCGGGGGGCTCCGCGCGCAGTTCCGCAGCGAAGCGAGGACTGTTTGAGCACGGAGTCCCCCGCGCAGGATCAGGAGCGAACAGGGGCTAACGAGCGGCTGATCGCGGCAGAACCCGCCGAGATGGGAGAGTCCCCCGCGCGGGGTCAGAAGGGGACTACCCCCATCGTGATCGCCCACATGTTCCCCGACCTGCTGAACCTTTACGGCGACGGCGGTAACGTGCGCATTCTGAGCGAGCGCCTTGCGTGGCGCGGGGTTCCCGTCCAGGTGAAGCGCGTCGAATATGGCGAATCCGTCGATCTTGGCGACGTCGACCTGGTGTTCCTCGGCGGCGGTCCCGACCGCGAGCAGAAACTCGCGTCGGCGGAGCTCATGCGCATGAAAGACGAGCTCGCCGCGTACGTGGAAGAGGACGGGCCGGTGCTCGCCATCTGCGGCGGGTATCAGATTCTCGGCAAGACTTGGTTGCTCGGCGATGAGGAGGTTCCTGGGCTCGACATCGTCGGCATCGAGACGCGTCGCCCTGGCACATCTGCCGACCGCCTTATCGACAACATCGTGCTCTCCTCGCCGCTCGCGACGCATCCGGTGGTGGGATACGAGAACCATGCGGGCAGAACGTACCTCGCGGAGGGGGTGAAGCCTTTCGGCACGGTGGTTTCCTCGGTCGGGCACGGCAACAACGACGCGGACAAGGCCGACGGTGCGCTTTATCGCAAAGTTCTCGGCACCTATCTCCACGGTCCGCTGCTTTCGAAGAATCCGGAAATCGCCGACTGGCTTTTGGCCGCCGCATGCGAGCGTCATGCCGGGCGAACGGGTGAAAGCGTGACCACGCTTGCCCAGCTCGACGACGCAGAGGAGCTGGCGGCGAACGCGTTCATGGCGGAGAGGGTCGGGGCGAAGTAGGCTTTCGTTCTGCTCGTCCGACCTGCAAAACAGGGAAGGGAAGCTCCAAGTTGTAGGTTTTCAGTGGGCGTCCTGCGGCTATTTGCCAGAATTGGGGCATCCTCGCTTGCCAATAATTAAGGCAGTCGGCAAAATCTATTTGACATGAGAAGAAATAAGAAAAAATCCCCCAACGCCGTCGGGCAGCACGGTCAACACACGATGGGCGCCCAAGCGTCCGCGAGCTTCGACCGGGAGTCCCCGACGCCCCACGCCTCCCATGCGGCGGCGTCCTTCGGTGACGGCGAAACCCCTGGCGCTGCGCAGAATCCCTACTCGCGTCGCGTGACGCAGGCAGAATACACCAAGAAGCGCAAGAGCAAGAAACGCAAGAAGATTGTGCTTGCAGTGTGCATCGCCCTTCTGGTGGTGGTGCTCGGAGGAGTTGGCGCCGCATTCGCCTACATCAACACTATCAACGCCAACCTCAACGAGGGCGTCGACGACGATCTTCGCGATGCACTCGTCGACACGAAGTACGCCGGCGACCCGTTCTACATGCTGCTCATGGGCACCGACGGCTCGGAAGAGCGCTCGGAGTCTGCCGAGTACGCGGGCGATCAGTTCCGCTCCGACAGCATGATCCTTGCGCGCATTGACCCGCAGAGCAAGCAGGTCACCATGGTGTCGCTTCACCGCGATACGCTCATCGACATGGGCACGAACGGCAAGCAGAAGCTCAATGCGGCACACTCGATCGGCGGCGCGGCCTACACGATCGAGGTCGTTTCGAAGTTCGCGGGCGTTCCCATCTCGCATTATGCGGAAATCGACTTCGACGGCTTCAAGGAAGCGGTCGACGCGCTCGGCGGTGTGGAAGTCGACGTCCCGATGGAAATCAACGACGAGGATGCGGGCGGTCACCTCGACGCCGGCCTGCAGACTCTCAATGGCGACCAGGCGCTCATCCTGTGTCGCGCGCGCCATGCCTACGACGCCTACGGCGATGGCGACCGCTATCGCGCTGCCAACCAGCGCCTCGTGCTTTCCGCTGTCGCGAAGAAGATCCTCTCCTCCGACCCGATTACCATGGCGAACACGATCCAGGCGCTCTCGAAGTACATCACGACCGACTTCAACGTGACCGACATCGTCTCGCTTGCATCGAGCATGCAGGGGCTCAACACCGACACCGGCATCTACTCGGCGATGGAGCCCACCACCTCGAAGCTCGTTAACGGCACCTGGTACGAATACGTGAACGAAAAAGAGTGGCAAACCATGATGCAGCGCGTCGACCAGGGCCTTCCTCCGACTACCGAGGACGAGGTCGACGAGAAGAACGGCACGGTGCTCGCCAGCACGGGCGACAAGGCGGGTGCAACCTCTAACACGTCTTCTACCACGACCGCAACCAGGTCGGGCAAGGTGACCGTGAAGAACGGCGCGAGCATCGACGGGGCCGCCGCCACTGCCGCCACGAAGATCGAGAAACTCGGCTACACCACCGAGACCGGCAACGCGAGCTCTTCGTTCTCGACGACGGTTGTCGTGTACACCAACGACAGCCAAAAGGAAGCGGCTGAGGAAATTGCGAAGCAGATCGGCAACGGTGTCGCGACCAAGAATGACGGGCGCTACACGTTCTCGACCGACTTCCTCGTGGTCATCGGCTCGGATTGGAAATAGCGCCTGCGCGCTTGCGGGCGCAGGGTGAATGGATGGAACACGCGCGGCCGGCGCATCGCGGGCCGCGCGTTTTTTATGGGAAGGGGCGCGGATGAAGTTCACGGTCATCGCGGTGGGGAAGCTCAAGGAGCGCTTTTGGACGGAAGCGTGCGCGGAGTACCTCAAGCGCTTGCAGCCGTATGCGAAGACGGAGGTGCGCGAAATTGCCGACGTGGACCCGCGACGCGCGGGAGGTATCGAGGGCGCGCGCGATAAAGAGGGCGCGGCGATTTGCGCGGAGCTCGACAAGCTGGGCCCGGACGTTCATGTGGCGCTTTTGGCGATCGACGGTAAGGAACGATCGAGCGTGGGCATCTCCCAGCGGATCGATTCGCTGGCGCTTGCGGGGAAGAGCAGCTTCGCGTTTGTCATCGGCGGGTCGGACGGCGTGAGTGCGGAAGTGCGCGCTCGGGCTGACGAGCTGCTGTCGTTCGGCCCGATTACTCTGCCTCACAACCTGGCGCGCGTCGTGCTCTTGGAGCAGCTCTACCGCGCGCAGAAGATCTCGCACGGCGAGCCCTACCACAAGTAGACGGCCGGCCGCGGAAGGCGGCCAGCCGCGGGAAGGCAGCCTACCATAAGGAGACGGCTGGCCGCGGGAAGGCAGCCAGCCGTCTATCGAGTTCGTGTCCCGCGCTCTGCGTGAGCTGTTCGCCTATGCGAGCAGCCCCTTGCCCGCACCGGAAACAACCGCCGATCGTGCGACCAGGTATGTCGACACCAGATAGATTGCGTACACTGCAATCACCAGCGCAATACCAACGGCAAGCGTGCCTGCAACCGCCGAAGCGCCCCAAATCGACAGCAGGTTCTTGTACAGAAGGCTGATCGCGCATGCCGAATGGCACCCTGCCACCAGAAGCGGCGCCCCGAAGTAAATGCCGATCTGCGTGCGCAGGCTTCGCAGAACCATGCCCCTGTCGCATCCCAGCTGAGCGAGCAGGCGGTAGCGCGGGATGCTGTCCGCCACCTCGGAGAGCTGCTGGACGGAAAGAACCGCCGCCGTGGTCATGAGGAAAACGAATCCGATGTAGAGCGCCAGGTAAACCAAGAGAAGCTTAAGCCCCATGCTGTCGGCGATGATGCCCTCGCTCGTGTCGTAATATGACACCGGCCACGGGCGGGAGTCGTATGTCCAACCGGCTTCGGCGAGTTCCTCGCGCGGGGGAACCGACTTGCCGTACTCGGTTAAGAGGTCCTCCATGGCCTGCTGTTTTGAATCGCTGGCCAGGTTGACGTTGAGCTCGCTCAGATACGGCAGATCGCCTGCATCGAACCTCTCGGCCGCCAACTCATCGGGAACCACCAGCACTGCGATGAGGCAGCTCATACTGCTCACCTGGAGCGACTGCGAAACCACCTGTCCGGATGCGGTCAGAGTATGCCCGTCGACGGTGATGGCTCGCCCTTTCTGGCCAAGGGTCTTGGCGTACTCGGCCGATTTATCGACCGTGTTGTCGACCAGATACTCGCCTGCGGCAAGTTCGATCGGCTTTTCGCCTGCAAGCTGTCGAGCAGCGTTGAACTGCGACAACGTCACGTACTGCACGCCTTCGTCAGCCATGCTAGAGTTCTCGTCGGAACCGATCTGGGCAAGCGTGAAGCCGCAAGCATCGACAAGCTGCTTGTTCGTCAGATCGCTCGCAAGCCACGTGTCCACCTGGGCGGAGCCGGTCACGCGCTCGTCCCAATCGGGGATGAGCGACTTCATATACGCGGCGGTGGAGCCGTCGCTCGCTTGCCAAAGGCTATGGATCTCTTCGCGCTGGGCTTTGACCTCCTCGATTGCGGCGGCCTTCTCCTCGTCGCCGCCGTACTGCTTGGCTGGCACCGCTTCCATATCGGAGGTGTCGAGCGACATGAGGCTCGCCCGGATAGATGCGTCGAACTGGGTGTTCTCTTCCAATTGATCGGAGAACATCGACGCCAAGCTGAAGCCTGTCGAGAACACGACGATGCTGAAGAACAGAAGGACGCTCACGGCCCACAGCGACACGAACGCGGTGTTCACCTTCGTCGCGATCTGGCGCATGGTGAACATGGCGAGACCCTTGAAGTAAACGCCCCGCAAACGCTGGATCAGCAGGATGAAGAACCCTGACGCCGACCAGAACAGGCCTAACGTGCCGACGAGCATCAACACGGTTGCGATGCGGAAGTGCTCGCCGAAGTAGACCAGGCCATCGAGGTTGAGCTCGGAATACGCCTTCGCCAAAATCAGGCACGACAGCACGAACACAATCAGGCAGATGAGGGGATTGCGCACGGGCATGCGCTCGCTCCGGGAGCGTGCCGAGAGCAGCGTGGCAAGTTTGCAGCGCGAAATCTGTATGGCGTTGAACAGGGCGACCACGACGAAGATGAGCGCGAAGCAGCCCAGGGTCAGCTGCGCGGATCGGACGCTGAACAGCAGATGGTAGTCGCTGATCGCCACGCCGATAAGGCCCGCCGTGGCGAAGGCAATCGCTTGCGAGATCAGAAAGCCAAGCCCCAAGCCTACCACCAGCGCAAGCACGCCGACGATCAGCGTTTCCGTCAGGACTACCGAGGAAACCTGTCGCGGGCTCATGCCGAGCAAAAGGTAGGTGCCGAACTCCTTCTTGCGGGCTCGAACCACGAACCGGTTGGCGTACAGGACCAAAAATCCCAAAACAACGGCGACGACTACGCTGAAATAGGTCATGATCTGGGCCAAGATATCGAAAATGCTCGCACCTGATGCCAAGAAAACACCCTCGGCACCTTCTTGGGCTTCGAAAAGCACGCGCGAATCCCCGATGGCGTTGAAGGCGTAGAACACCGCCACGCCCAAGGCCAGGGTAACGAAGTACACAGCGTAGTCGCGTACGCTGCGGCGCACGTTGCGCAAGGCGAGTTTCATCAACATGATGACCGCCGCCTAGTTGCCGAGCGCGGTGACGTGCGAGGCCACGAAACCGACCGCAGAGGATGTGCCCTGCTTGCCGGAGAGGAACGCCTGGACCTCGAGGATGCGCTGGTAGAAGTCGGTTCTGCTGCTATCGCCGCGGCGCAGCTCGTTGAACAGCTTGCCGTCCTTGATGAACAGGATGCGGTCGGCATACGATGCCGCGACCGCATCGTGCGTGACCATCATGATGGTGGCGTGCAGCTTCGAGTTCAGCACCTCGAGCGTCTCAAGAAGAACGGCGGCGTTGCGCGAGTCGAGCGCGCCCGTGGGCTCGTCGGCAAGGACCAGCTTCGGATCAGCGACGATGGCGCGCGCCGCGGCTACGCGCTGGCGTTGGCCGCCCGACATCTGGCGTGGATACTTCTGCAAAACGTCCGTCACACCCAGCAGAGTGGCGGTGCGCTCGACTTTCGTGCGGACAGCGTCGGCCTTCTCTCCCTTGATGGTGAGGGCCAAAGCGATGTTCTCGAAACCGGTCAAGGTTTCGAGAAGGTTGGCGTCCTGAAAGATGAAGCCCAGGTCGTCGCGGCGGAACTTGGAGAGCTGGCGGCTGCGCAGCTGCGTGATGTCGAGCCCGTTCAAGACGATGTTTCCGCTGGTCACGGTATCGATAGTAGAGATGCAATTCAAAAGCGTGCTCTTGCCCGAGCCAGACGGGCCCATCACGCCGACGAACTCGCCTTCGCAGATGTCGAACGACACGTCGTCAAGCGCGCGCGTGACGGCCTCGCGCGAGCCGTACACCTTCAAGACGTTGCGCACGGAGAGCAAAACCTTGCGGCTATCGGGCTGATTCGCATTCGCAATGCCTGCTGGAGGGGTTGCGGTAACCACAGACATGGGGATTCCTTTCTCTTCGATTCGGCACATCCCCATGATGCGACGAGCGCGAAAACGAAGCCATCGAAGGGCCTTACCGAAATCTTACGGTTTTGTAAGGTTTGCCGCCAAGTCCATGCGCGTGCGGTCGAGCGGGAAAGTGAGCGCGATGGTCGTGCCCGCCCCCTCTTCCGAGGAAACACGCAGGCCAAGGCCCATTCTCTCGCAGGCGACAGCGGCAAGATAGAGCCCCATGCCCGTCGCTTTGTGGTGGGCGCGGCCCTGGCTTCCCGTAAAACCGCGATCGAACACGCGCGGCACGTCGGCGGCGGGAATGCCGTCGCCGTTGTCGCTGATCAAAAGCTCGATGCACCCGTCTTTCGTCCCTGCGTCCTTCACCGCGCCTTCGAAGCGAACGGTTTTCGCGCCGTACTTCGCCGAGTTCTCCAGAACCTGTCCGATGATGAAATCGACCCATTTCGCGTCGGCGAACACCTCGAGCGTCTCGTCGATCGCGAAATCGAGCGAAACGCCCGCGCCGATGAGCGTGCGCGACCTCTGGCGGCATGCCTTGCGAGCGAGTGCCGCAAGGTTTAACTCATCGATGGAGAAATCCTCGCTCAGAGTTGCCGAGCGCGCATAGTATAACGCCTGTTCAACGCGCGACTCGATACGGTCGAGGTCGCCGCGCACCTCATCGGCCCCAGGCCCGTGAAGGCTCGACAACGCAAGCTGGGCCGATGCGATGGGCGTCTTCGCCTCGTGCACCCAAAGCTCGATGTAGTCGCGGTAGTCCTTCATGTCGCGGGAGCGGGCGACGAGCTCGTCCGAGGCAGCCTTGCCCTGCACGGCGAGCGCGCGATAGGCGATGGATCCCTCTAGCGTGCGCGGCTCGTCCAGAATCGACGAGAGGTAGCGCGCGTTGTCGGGCGAATCGCAGAACAGGTCCAGCTGCTGGTAGAACTCGCGGTTGCGCGAGAAGCCAACGACGAGCACAATGCAGGCGAACAGGGCCTCGCAAAGGGAAACGAGCGCGATTGAGGAAGCGTTCGAGCTGGTCATAGCCATGATGCCCGCAACAGCGAGCATGAGGGCGGCCATACCGAGCAAAAACCCAGCGCGCGAGCGAAGATACGCCCCGAACGAGTACGCGCGATCGATGCGGTCTTCGGCGGCGAACGACGTAGACGCAGGGTCGTAAGGCGAATTGGAAGTCGTGTGGTCGGGCTTTTCCCAATTCGTGCTGCTCATCGAATCACATACCCCAGGCCGCGGCGGGTGGTGATGAAGTCGTCGGGTACGCCTGCGGACTCCAGGCTGCGGCGCAGGCGATTCACGTTCACCGTGAGCGTGTTGTCGTCGACGAACGCGTCGGTTTGCCACAGCTCGTCCATCAGCTCGCTGCGCGAGATGATGGATCCCGCGTTCTCCATGAGGATGCGCAGAATCAGAAGCTCGTTGCGCGAGAGCTCCACGCGCTTGCCGCGATACGAGACCTCGGCCCGCACGCTGTCAAGGGAGACGCCGCTATGCTCGATTTGTCCGCGCGCCGAATCGGCCGACCCGCTGCGGGCGAGCGCGCGGTCGATGCGGGCAAGCAGCACGGCGGGACGGTAGGGCTTGACCACGTAGTCGTCGGCGCCGACGCTCATGCTCATGACCTCGTCAAACTCGCTGTCGGAGGAAGTCAGCACGATGATGGGGACGTTGCTTTCCTGGCGAATCGCGCGGCAAATCTCGTGGCCATACGCACCGGGAAGCGAAAGGTCGAGCAGGATGCAGTCGGGGGCGGCAGCCAAAGCCTCGGCCGCGGCGTTCGTAAACGACTCGCAGCAAAGGCACTCGTGGCCCTTGAGCTGCAGCATGCGCACAAGATTCTCTCGCAGCGAGACGTCGTCTTCGACAATGAGCAAACGCGCCATCGGTCCCCTTTCGCGTCAAACGGATGAGCCGATGATAGCGCAACGGGAAGCCATCTGGCATTTTGTCATCATATTGTAGCGCCGTTTTCGCGCCCTTGAGGCAGAGTGTTGTAAGCGTCGCCGCCGTTGATGCGATGTTGCAAAGTCCGCAGGTGAACGCGCGCGACATACGTGTTTGGCCGTTTGTCGTGGGTCTTGGGAAGGTGTGGGGCGGCGAGATAGGAAGTAGGGTGAGCCGCCCCGCAGTTGGAAGGTAATGAACGGGAAGGTGGGCAAGCGCTTGCATAAGGAGGACGCAGGCGCTTGCCCGATGTGTTTCAGACCTTCTCAAGTATAGGACATATGCCAATAGATGACAAGCGCAAATTGACACTATTTCACACATGCTGCACGACCTGCTCGCGCTATACTGATGCGACTACGGGCGGCATGTCCGGTGCAACTGCGGGCCGCGTGGCTGCTTGCGACTGCGGGCAGCGCTCCGCCGCGGTTACAAGAGGCATGCCCGCGCGTTGCTCCTCGCTTGGAAAGGTGAACCGATGAGACTGATCTCGTGGAACGTGAACGGCTTGCGCGCCGTTATGAAGAAAGGGTTCGAGGACATCGTGGCCGAGTTCGACGCTGATGTCTTCGCCCTACAGGAGACAAAGCTCCAGGCGGGGCAGGCGACGCTCGATCTCCCTCAATACCTGGAGTTCTGGAGCTATGCCGAGCGGAAAGGCTACTCAGGGACGGCGGTCTTCACCAAGCGCGCGCCTCTGCAGGTGCTCCACGGTCTGGGCTCGGAATACCTCGATACCGAGGGGCGCATCGTCGCGCTCGAGTTCCCCGAGTTCTGGTTTGTCGACGTGTACACGCCGAACGCGCAAAATGAGCTCGCCCGCATCGGGCATCGCATGGAATGGGACGACGCGTTCCGCGACTTTTGCAAGGGGCTTGAAGAGGGCGTGCTTCCCGGGGACGTTCCCGTCGAGCGCGCCGATGCCGACGGGCTGGTCGTTCTCGGCTCCGGTGCCCCCAAGGACACCCCGCGCCACCCGCTCGGGGCAGGGCACATGCCCAAAGAAGTGCTTCCCTTGACGCAGGCGGGGGAGACCGCCGCGCCGAAGCCTGTCGTCATGTGCGGCGACTTCAACGTGGCGCACAACGAGATAGACCTGAAGAACCCTGGTCCCAACAGGGGAAACGCGGGTTTCTCCGACGAGGAGCGCGGCAAATTCTCCGACTTGCTCGCCGCAGGCTTCACCGACACGTTCCGCACCCTTCATCCCGATACGACGGGCGCGTACTCGTGGTGGAGTTACCGTTTCAACGCGCGCAAGAACAACGCAGGGTGGCGCATCGATTACTTTTTGGTGAGCGACGGAATCGCCGACAAGGTGGAGGACGCGAGCATTTACAATGAAGTATTCGGAAGCGACCATTGCCCGGTGGGCATTGACATAGCACTGGAGGATTAACGGCCTATGGATACTCGGAAAATCGAAGAAGGCGTGCGTCTCATTCTCGAGGGCGTCGGCGAGGACCCCGATCGCGAAGGGCTGCGCGAGACGCCTGCCCGCGTGGCGCGCATGTACGAAGAGGTGTTCGCGGGGCTCGCGCAAGATCCCGCCGTCCACTTCGAAAAGACCTTCGACGAGCACTGCAACGAGATGGTCCTCGTGCGCGACATCTCCTTCTACTCGATGTGCGAGCATCATCTGGTGCCGTTCTTCGGCAAGGCGCACATCGGCTACATCCCCGCTGCGGACGGCCGCGTGTGCGGGCTCTCGAAGCTCGCGCGCCTCGTGGAGGTGTTCGCGAAGCGCCCGCAGGTGCAGGAGCGCCTGACCGGGCAGATCGCCGATACCCTGGTGGAACAGCTCCACCCGCAGGGCGTCGTCGTGGTGCTCGAGGCCGAGCACATGTGCATGAGCATGCGCGGCGTGAAGAAGCCGGGCAGCCGCACGGTCACAAGCGCAGTGCGCGGCGTGTTCGCGGGTTCGACGCCCGCTTCGCGCGCTTCCCGCAGCGAGGCCATGTCGCTTATCCTTCGCGACGCTCGCTAGGCGCAGCGCACGTCGCCGCCGGCGGGCGAATCGGGTAGTATGGGAATCACAAGAAACGGATGAAAGGTGCAACCATGAAGTGCGTTATCTCTGTTCTGGGCAAGGACCGCAGCGGCATCGTCGCGGCGGTGGCGGTGGCGCTTGCGGAATGCGGCGCGAACATCGACGATATCAGCCAGACTATCCTAAACGACATCTTCTCGATGACGATGCTCACCACGCTCGATACGGAAAAGGCCGACTTCGACACCGTGCAAGACAAGCTCAAGGCGGTAGGGGAGAATCTCGGCGTGCAGATCATCATCCAGCGCGAAGACGTCTTCCAGTACATGTACAAGATTTAGAAAACGGCATCTGAGCTGGGGTTCGCTTAGCTTCAACCCACATTACGCCACATTGCGGCCATAGCGCCCGTCGGGAAGATTGATTCTCGGCGGGCTTTCTTTTTGCCCGATTCTATTCGTCATTCACTATAATGGAGCGTACGCGATAATTGTCGCAAGCTTGTGCTGCGGCACATGAACAGGAGGAACTATGAGAGATCATTCCCGGCATATCCAGCTCTCCCGTGAGCAGGCGGTCTCGTCGATGCTCGAGGCCATGGATGCGGCGCCCGCAGGTTTCGGGTGGGCGAACATCGCTGCGGGCGAGGATTTGCACAGCAGCGAGGTTGCTCGCAAATGCTGCGAGCAGGTGGCGCTCGCCGATTCGGTGGGGCGCGTGCTTGCCTATGACGTGGTCTCTCGGTGCGACATGCCCTCCGCGCTCACGTGCGCGATGGACTCGATTGCCCTGCACTGGTCCGATTTCGAGAACCTCGCGGAAGGCGAGCTTCCCGACACGAGCGCATGGGTCCGCGGGGTGGATTGGCAGTTCGCGAACACGGGCGTCGCGATGCCCGAAGGGTTCGACACCGCCATCGTTATCGAGCACGTGCAGGTGTCGGAAGACCAGCAGCATGTGACCATCGACGCCGCCCCTTCGAAGCAGGGTGCGGGCACGCGTCCTGCGGGCTCGACCATGAAGCGCGGCGATGTCCTTGCGACTGCCGGCACGGTCGTGACACCCGACGTCGCGGCGCGCATGGGCACGGGCGACAATGCCGTGGTTCCTGTGGTTCGCAAGCCCCGCGTGGCCTTCATCCCCACGGGCAACGAGCTCGTTCCCGCAGGTATTCCCCTCGACCCGACGCGCGTCGACCAGTTCGCCGCCCGCGGTCGCAACTTTGAGACGAACAGCATCCTCGTGCGCGCGAAGGTGGAAGCGTGGGGCGGGCAGTTCGTTCCCTTCGACATCGTGTGCGACGAGCGCCCCGAAATCGAGGCTGCCATCAAGCGCGCATGCGAGGTTGCCGACATCGTCGTTCTGAACGCGGGCTCCTCGAAAGGCTCGGACGACTGGTCGTGTGAGGTTATGGAAGAGATGGGACGCATGATCTGCCACCAGACGAACCACGGCCCCGGGCATCACAGCTCCTACGCCGTTGTCGATGGCGTGCCTATCGTGGGCATCTCCGGTCCTTCGGGCGGCGCGTCGTTCACTCTTGATTTCTACTTGCGTCCGCTTATGCGCAAGTATCTGGGTCTTGATCCCATCGTGCCGAAGACGGCTGCCCGCTTGACCGAGGCGTTCCCGGCCCCGAAGCACGGCCCGGGCGCGAAGAACGGCAAGCCTGCCGGCGAGGAGCGCCCGCGCGAGCATCCCGACCATGCACCGGGAGAGCCGGAATTCTTCGGTATCCGCCCCCTCCGCGTGGAGCCGAGCGCCGACGGCGTGCTCGAGGCGACGCCGATCGACGGTCGCCCCGGATCGAAGACGGCATGGGGAGCGAACGCCTTCACCATGATGGGCATGGGCCCCGGCATCGAGCCTCCCGCGGCAGGCGACATCATCGAGGTGGAGTTTCTCTAGCGAAGCTCCTCGGCGACGCTTTCCCGCGTGGTGTTATACTTTCTTGCAGTGATTAGCAGTTTGCAACGGCAACCCGGCGCCCGAAGGGTGCAGGGAGGAAGGAGCGCGTTATGTCTATGAACAAAGTGCTCGCTGCGGTGGATGCAACTGACGGCGGCCGCAAGGCGTTAGAGCTTGCGGTCAGCGTGACCGAGAACAACCCCGATGCTGTCATCGACTTGGTGTACGTGGTGCCGATTCCCTTGCTCGACGATTCCCAGATGACGAGCTTCCGCTCCATTCTGGAAATGATGATGAACGACGGGAAATCGCTGCTCGAGAGGCTGGTCGACGCTCACGAGGATGCGGCCGATCGCCTGAACCCGCTGCTCATCACGGGAACGAACCCCGCTACCGAGATCGTGAAGCTGATCGATCAGGGCGACTACGATCTTGTTGTCATCGGCAACCGCGGGCTTTCGGGCATGAAGGAGTACATGGGCAGCGTCAGCCACAAGGTGCTGCACGGCTCGTCGGTGCCGGTGCTCATCGCCAAGTAAGCCATTCTTCGAAACAAGGAGCGTTCTGTGAGCGAATTGAAAAGCGAGCAGGGCGGCATGAAAAAGGAGCGCGTGCGCAAAAACGCGCTCCTTTTGTTCAGCAAGCCGCCGATTCCGGGTTTGGTGAAAACCCGCCTGACCGTGCTGAAAGACGGTGTGTTCCAGCCCGAGGTTGCCTCGGGGCTCTACCATTGCATGCTCTTCGACGTGGTGGAAATCTGCTGCGCAGCGATGGCCGACCTCGAGCGCGAGAGCGCCGAGCGGGCACGGGAGGCGCTTGCCGCAGGAAAGGAAGCGGTCCGCGACGAGTACGAGATGATCATCTCGACGACGCCCGAAAAGAACGTCGAGGTGATGCGCAAGCTGTTCTCCGATGCGGGGCAATGGCCGCGCGAGCTGGTGTTTCTCTGCGACGAGGGCGCAAGCTTCGACGAACATTACAACCAGGCGTTCGAGAAAACGTGGGAACGCGGCGCTGATTGCATCCTTTCTATGGGCGCCGATATGCCTGCTCTCACCAAGGCCGACGTGCGCGCAGGATTCAATGCGCTCCACAAGCTCGACGGGGTTGCGGGCGGCGGCATTGTGCTCGCTCCCGACCAGGAGATGGGCGTGTCGGTAATCGGTTGGACGCGCGAGACCGACTTCGACCATTCAGGCGTGTTCTACAACCAGGAGGGCCTCACGGTGCTTCCCGCCTATATCGACAAGGCGCGAAAGCAGGGGCTCCCTGCGCTTTACCTGCCGCCTATTCCCGACGTGGACACGATGGCCGACCTTATGCATAACATCACGCTCGTCGAGGCGCTCAACTACTGTGCGCAATACGACGACGTCACGCCGCCGTGGCGCACGGCCCAGGCGCTCAAGGAGATGGGATGGGACGAAGTGCGCGTTCTCCCCAACGACCTGCACGATCCTCGCGAGGAAATCGACAAATAAGGGAATTGAGCGGGCAATTTGCTGTCTCCCGTCTCGCTTAGAGGCGTCGAGCAGTTTTCCATCTCTCGTCTCGCCTTGAAGTCAGCGAGCGAGGCTCTGGCGAGTGCAGATGGCGTGAAAAGAGTTCAAAGCGTATTTCGGTACGCGAGAAAACTTTGGAACGCCAGCTGTGCCGCCAGAGCCTCGCGCAGCGTCGGCCCGTTCCGTCGGCTGCTAAGCCGACGGAACCACAAGCTCCCAGAAGGCAACCGCGCTTGCAGCGGCAACATTCAGGGAATCTACCTGGTGGTACATGGGAATCTTCACCGTGTAATCGCAGCGGGCGATGGTGCTTTCCGCCAGGCCGTCGCCTTCCGTGCCCAGCACGAGCGCAATCTTCTCGCATTCCTTCAGCTTCTCGTCGCGCAAGCTCACCGAGTCGTCGGAAAGCGCGAGCGCTGCCGTGGTGAAGCCGAGCTCGTGGAGCAAGGGGATGCCGGTTTGCGCCCAATCGTGGGCGTCTTCTCCGATGCGTGCCCAGGGAATCTGAAACACAGTGCCCATCGATACGCGCACCGCGCGGCGATAGAGCGGGTCGTAGCATGCCGGCGTGATCAGCACGGCGTCGACCCCGAGCGCCGCTGCCGAGCGGAAGATGGCCCCGACGTTCGTGTGGTTCGTGATATCTTCCAAAACCGCGACGACGCGCGCTCCCTCGCATGCCTCGGCGACGCTTTTCGGGTGCGGTCGGCGAAAAGCCCCCAAGGCGCCGCGCGTCAGCTCGAATCCGCAGAGTTTCTCAAGCTCATCGTGGGGAGCGACAAACACGGGGATGGCGGGGTCGACTTGTTCGATGCGCTCGACGATACCCGCCATGGAGGGCAGCCACCTCTCCTCCATGAGCAGCGACAACGGCTGCATTCCCCCTTCGAGGGCGCGTTCGATGACCTTCCCCGACTCGGCGATGAAGATGCCCTTTTCGGGCTCGAGCTTGTTGCGCAGCTGCGCTTCGGTGAGCCGTGCGTAGGCGTCGAGGCGCTCGTCCTCAAGCGTGTCGATTCTCACAATCATGATGGCCTAAATCCCCCTCGGAGCGCGCATTGCGGGAAGATTGCGGGCGTCGGCCGAAGTGCGCGTCGTGGGCGGCATGCTCGTGCCCGTCGGCGCCAACGTGCGGGAACCGAGCGTGCGGGGATGGCGGCCCGACGTGGGGGCGCTGCAAGGTGCGGTTGCGCCCGTCGTTCGCTCGGCTTGACCTTGCGCCTGGCCAGCTGCGTAGTACTCCGCCTCGATCGCGCGCGCCGTGTCGCCTGCGATGTCCCGCACCTGGGAGAGCCCCTGCTCGAGGAATTCCGCAACGCTCATGATGTGCGCGCCGATATAGGCCATGTCCTCGATGTTCGCGCGCTGAACCTCGGGCGTGCGCGAGGAGGTGGCGTCTTCCAAGATGACGACGTTGTAGTTCAGGGAAAGCGCGTCATAGCAGGTCGAGCGCACGCAGTTCGGAGTCGTGGTGCCCGTAAGCACCACGGTGCTTATGCCCTCGCGCGAGAGTACGTCGTCAAGCTGCGTGTCGAAGAACGCCGAGAAGCGCGGTTTCACCATCACACGGTCGCCGTCTGCGGGCGTCAGCAGGTCGGGCCAGTTGAGCGAGCTCTCGTCTTCGCTTGCGGGGGAAAGCGGGCGCCCTCCGTCGCACCATTGCCGATAGCGCACGGGCTCCACGTTCGCGCCGTCGGCGCTGTAGATGCGGCGGATATGGAAGATGCTCATCCCGATTGAGCGCGCGAAATCGAGGGCGTGGGCGCATGCCGGCACCGTGTCCGCGGCGCCCGCAACACACAGGGCGCTCGTTGGGTCGATGAAGCCGTTTTGCATGTCTATCAGCAGGAACGCTGCACGTGTAGGTTCTATCATGGAGTCGCTTTCCTTGTGGTCGGTCTTCGTAGTATAGCGCCTTGCGTCCCGGTGATGCCCGGCGCGAACGCGTGCGGGTTGTTAGACAGTTTAGCGATTCATCAACGGAATCGGTGACGGTATGGGATTGCATGGGGAATGCGGGTATACTCGTATTCCCAAGGAAAGAAAAGGGGAACAGTGTCACACGAAGACAATGCCGCCGAATCGGGCGTCAATGCACCCGACAGTGCGCTCGACCGATACGGAAATCCGACAGACCATCCAGCATTCAACCAGTTCGTCGCCACGATTTCGGCCCTCCGGGCCCCGGACGGCTGTCCATGGGATCGCGAGCAGACGCACGCATCGATTTCCCACAACATGATAGAGGAAGCCTACGAGGCCGTTTGCGCAATCGAGGAAGCGGACGTCGCCCACTTGCGCGAAGAGCTTGGCGACGTGCTTTTGCAGGTGGTGCTCCAAAGCCAGATCGCCGCCGATGCGGGGGAGTTCTCGATCGATGACGTGTGCGCCGATGTGAACGCGAAGATGGTGCGCCGCCATCCGCATGTGTTCGGCAGCGTCGAGGCCTCCAACGCGAGCGAGGTACTCGATGTGTGGGACCAGGTGAAACTTGCGGAGCGGCAGGCGACAGGCGACGCCGACGGCTCGGGTGCGAGCGAACCCGAGGGTCTGCTCGACGGTGTGCCGCGCACCTTCCCCGCGCTTATGGAGGCGCAGAAGATTTCCCGCAAGGCTGCCGCCGTGGGCTTCGAATGGGATTCCATCGAGGACGTGTGGGACAAGGTCGACGAGGAGAAAGCCGAGCTCATCGAGGCGTATGCTGCTGCCCCGCATGCCGCCAACGGCAAGATCGACACCTCCGTGGCGGGCGAGTTCGGCCTTGATGAAAAGGAGGCGGCTCGTCGCGCCGAAGCGGCGGAGATGGAGTTTGGCGATGTGCTTTTCGCGCTGGTCAACGTAGGCAGGCGCATGGGGATCGATACCGAAAGCGCCCTTCGCGCCTCGAACGCGAAGTTCCGCGCCCGCTGGGCAGCGATGGAGGAAATAGCCTCCGAACAGGGGAAACGTATGCAAGATTTCTCGATCTCGGAGCAAAATGAGCTCTGGGGCGAAGTGAAGGGGAGATAAGATGACGAGCGCCGCGCAGCTTTTGAGTGAGCAGGACCACAGGGACACGTGGTCGCTTACTATTGGCAAGGACATGTCGGATGAGGACATCGAGTTCGTGCGTGAGGCGGGAGCGAAGCTTCGCGAGCTGAGCCAGCGCTACCGCGCCGCGCTGCGCGAGATGGTCGTCCGCTTCGAAATTCTCGACCAGGACCTGAACCTGCGCAAAGACCGCACGCCCATCCATCATGTTGAGTCGCGCGTAAAGACCCCCGAGAGCATCATCGAGAAGATCGGCCGCTACGGCAAGGAGCGCACGCTCGAGAACATCGAGAAGTACATCATGGACATCGCGGGCATCCGCGTGATCTGCTCCTATATCAGCGACGTGTACAACCTGTTCGACCTGCTGCAACGTCAGGACGACCTGGAAATCGTCACGGTCAAGGACTATATCGCCAACCCCAAGCCCAACGGGTACCGCAGCTTGCACGTGATTGTTCGCATTCCCGTGTACTTCCTCGATTCCAAGCAGATGGTGCCGGTCGAAATTCAGCTGCGAACCGTCGCCATGGACTTCTGGGCGAGCCTCGAGCACGACCTGAAGTACAAGGCGAAGCGCGAGATCGAGGGCATCGATTCCTACGGCGAGCTGAAGGATTGCAGCCGCATCATTGAAGACGTCGAAGCGCGCATGCAGATCCTCGCACGGGCGCTCGACTCCGAGTAGCAGGGGGCATTTCTCCGCGCGGTTGCCGCGTTCCTGCGGTTCTTTCTTGACTTGAAGCGAGCTTGAGGTTTTATCATGGGTGCATCACAGAGAGAGGAGCACCCATGAACTCAGATTTCGCCCGCGTGTCGAAGCTTGGCTTCGGCTGCATGCGCCTGCCGCAAACCGACCCGAAAGATCCCACCGCAATCGATATCGAGCACGTCAAACAGATGGTCGATGCCTACTTGGCCGGCGGCGGGAACTACTTCGACACCGCGTTCGTCTACCACAACGGCGCATCCGAGAAGGCCCTCGGGGAAGCGCTCGTCGCGCGCCACCCGCGCGAGTCCTACACCATCGCCACGAAATGCCTTGCCTGGGCATGCCCCGACGAGAAGACGGCGAAGTCGAATCTGCCCACGTCACTTGAGCGGTTGGGAACCGACTACATCGATTTCTACCTGCTCCACAACGTGGGCGGAAAGCGTACGAAGGTTTTCGACGATTGGGGGATGTGGGACTTCGCGCAGAAGGCCAAGCAGGACGGCCTGATCCGCCACGTCGGCTTCTCCATGCACGATGGCCCCGAGACGCTCGATCGCATACTCACCGACCACCCCGAGATGGAGTTCGTGCAGCTGCAGGTGAACTACCTTGATTGGGAAAGCCCGGTTGTGCAATCGCGCCGCTGCATGGAAGTGGCAGCCGAGCACGGTGTCCCCGTCATCATCATGGAGCCCGCCCGCGGCGGAATGCTCGTCAACCTGGCCGATCGCGTTGCGGCGCCGCTTGTTGCCTGCAGCCCCGAGAAGAGCCTCGCGTCGTGGGCGTACCGCTTCTGCTACAACCTGCCGGGCGTGCTCACGGTGCTCTCCGGCATGTCGACGATCGACCAGGTTCGCCAGAACATCGCTGACTTCAAGGCGAGCGAGCCGTTTTCCCAAGCAGAGACTGAAGCGCTTGCCCAGACGCGCGAAATCCTCGAGTCGATCGCGGCGATTCCCTGCACGAACTGCCGCTACTGCGTGAAGGGGTGCCCTCAGGAGGTCGCCATTCCCGAGATCATGGGGCTTTTGAACCTTGAGGCACAGGTCGAGAACAACAAGTTCGTGAGCGACCTGTACAGCTGGCAGGCAAAGCCCGGTCGCGCGTCCGACTGCATCGAGTGCGGACTGTGCGAGTCGATGTGCCCGCAGCAGATCGGCATCATCGACAACCTGAAGACCGCCGTCGAGCACTTCGAGTAAGGTCGAGCGGGCTTGGGGCGAGGGGCTGGGTCCAGGTGCATTCCCGGCTGCGTGCAGCGGCGCCGCACCCCGATTATTCACGCCTGTAACAAAGATGTAACAGCATCTGGCCTTTTTCTTGTTCGACAAAGGGTCCGCAAGCCTTTATAGTGAACGAGATATCTCATCTTGCTTTTAATATGGAAAGGGGAAGGAAGATGAAAATGAAGAAGCTGGGTGTGGTGCTCGCCGCTGGCGTGCTCGCCGCTTCGCTTGCCCTGTTCGGATGCTCCTCGAACAGCACCGCGGGCAACGACACCAAGAAGGACGATTCTGCCAAGGCCGAAACAAGCTACACGCTTGTCACGGACGGTACGCTCACGATGGGCACCTCCGCCGACTATCCTCCGTTCGAGAACCTCGAGAACGGTGAGGCTGTCGGCTTCGATGTCGATCTGTGCAAGGCTGTCGCCGACGAGCTCGGCCTCAAGTTCGAAGTCGTCAACAACCAGTTCGACACGCTGCTCACCGGCCTTGCCGCTGGTGGTAAGTTCGATGTCGTGCTTGCTGGCATGACCGTCGAGCCCGAGCGCGAGGAGCTCGCCGACTTCACCGACACCTACTACGTCGATGACCAGGCTGTTGCCGTTATGAAGGACGGCGCGATCACCAAGGACAACGCCAAGGAAGAGCTGAACAAGGCCGGCGTCATCATCGCCGTGCAGTCCGGCACTACCGGCGAGACCTACTGCCGCGAGAACTTCCCGAACGCGACCATCCAGCCCTATGGCAACTCCACCGATAGCTTCGCCGCTATGCAGGCTGGTCAGGCGACCGCCGTGTGCACCAACGCCGCCGTCGTGAAGAAGATGCTCTCCGAGGCCTACAGCGACGCTCAGGTCGTCCTCGAGGTTGCGACCGGCGAAGAGTACGCCGTTGCCGTGAACAAGGACAACCCGGAGCTCACCAAGGCCATCAACGAGGCCATCAAGAAGCTCCAGGACGATGGCACCGTCGAGAAGCTCGCTGCCAAGTGGCTCGGGTAAACACCTTCGTGCGCTGAGCGCCCGTAACGGGCGAGAGCTCGCGTGCTGATAACGTTCAACCGCCATCGATGCCCTATCCTGTCCGAGAGCGGCTCGCCGAGAAGCGAGCAAGCTCGAAGACGGGATAGGGCTTTTCTTTTCCGGAGTACCTGACGTCTCCTCGATTTTGATTTGCTGTGCGCTTGTCAAGCGGGTCGGGAGGGAGCAGGGGATTCTTCTTGGAGGCACCTTCCGACAGAAACGCAAACATCCTGGCCGATGTCTTTCGAGATCGGCTCTTGGCTCCTTTTGCGTCGCGGAGTTATGATACTCCCAAAAGTGAAATTGAATTTGAGTTTTAGGAGCATTTCTTGAAGGGCAACAGATTGAAAAGTCGCGACAGATACCTCGAGGAGGCGATGCTCTTTCGCGACACCGACCTCATCAAGGTGATCACGGGCGTACGCAGGTGCGGC
This sequence comes from Ellagibacter sp., assembly GCF_048412355.1. Lineage (NCBI taxonomy): Bacteria > Bacillati > Actinomycetota > Coriobacteriia > Eggerthellales > Eggerthellaceae > Ellagibacter > Ellagibacter sp. Next base: position 5,737 of record NZ_DBFSAP010000019.1, on the reverse strand, counting down.
AAATCGAGCCTTCTCGACCTTATCAGGATGACCATCGAGTCCGAAGGAGTTGCCGGCCGCGGCTTTGCGAGCGTCAACCTAGAAAGCAAGAGTGCGGGCATCAAGACGGAGGACCAGCTCTATGATTACGTTCGTGGGCGCCTGTCGGATAAGGGCCGCACCTACGTTTTCATAGACGAGCCCCAGAGAATCGAGGGCTGGCAGGATGCGGTCAATGCGATGAGGGTCGACTTCGATTGCGATATCTACCTCACGGGCTCGAATGCATACCTTCTCTCGAGCGAGCTGTCCACTTACCTGTCCGGGCGCTACGTCGAGGTAAAGATGTTGCCCCTGTCCTTCTCCGAGTTCGTTGACTTTTGCGGGGTTGAGTTCGCATCGGGAGGATCGGTTGCTCTCGCTCCTGGCGGGGAGCCCGTTCTCTTCGACGAGATGCTGGCTCGCTACCTTAAGTACGGCGGCATGCCCGCCATCGCATCCTTGTCGACGACCCAGGCGCAGCACTCGGCGTATATGTCCGGTGTCTACGAGGCCATAGCCGTACGCGATATCGTCAACCGAGAGCGCGGGAAGGGCAAAAGCGCAGTGACCGATTCCTCTCTGCTGCGCCATGTGGCTGAATTCCTGGCAGACAACATCGGCAACGAGTACTCGCCGAACGGCATCGCCGGCGCGTTAACCTCTACGGGGTCGAAGACTACGAACAAGACCGTTTCCTCGTACGTGGGCGCGCTCGAGGAAGCCTTCCTGTTCTACCGCGCCACGCGTTACGACCTACACGGCAAGGCGCTCCTCAAGACGAACCCGAAGGAGTATATCGTCGACACTGGCTTCAGGACCTGGATGGCCGGCTATAGGGTCACGGATACCGGCCGCCTGTTCGAGAACGCCGTGTATCTCCAGCTGCTCTACGAAGGGTGGAGCGTGCATGTGGGCAAGCTCTACGGCAAGGAAGTCGACTTCGTTGCGACGAAGGATGGGCGCGTGCTCTACGTGCAGGCGACTGACGAGATGTTCGCAAGCGAGACCAGGGAGCGCGAGATTGCCCCTCTGAAGTCGATACGAGACAACCACGAGAAGATCGTGGTCGTGAGACAGGGTTCCTACGACACGGACATCGACGGCATCCGCATCGTGAGCGCGAGGGACTTTTTCCTCTAGGGAAGTTCACGTTGTCGACAGCGGTTCTTTGTGCTTACCCTTCGGCACAAGCCCGAGGAAATCGGAATCTCCTTGGACGAGCACGGCTGGTCGGATGTTGACGAGTTGGTGCGAGGCATTTTCAAAACAAGACCTTTACTCACGACATGCTCGAAGAGATTGTAGCACCGTCAAGCCGAGCGACGGGGCGTGTGGATCAGACGTGTAGGGCGCTTCCTGGCAAGGAAATCCCGCTGCGAGCAACTACGAACACTCAAGGGCTCTAAAGGGGCTCAGGGATAGGTTTTGTAATAGCCTTTGGAGTTATCGGAAATACCAAAACGCAGGTTGTGGACGTGCTAGAATTGCATGGCCTTTATTATGTAATTAACCGCTAGGGCTATGAACTGGATGAGGCTCTCTTCGCGTTGGCGGAGAGGGCTTTTTAATCGTAGAGGAACGTACATGCACATGCAGAACCTGAAAGCGAATACCGTGCGCACCGCGTTTTGCGCACTGCTCGTCTCGTTCGCGCTCGTGTTCGCCGGTGCGGCGCAGGTTGCCGTCGCCCCGACGAACGCGTATGCGCTCGACACCGCCAAATGCACGGCGAAACCCAACGTCAGCGGCTCGTCAGACGTGCTCGGCGGCGTGGAGACGCGCATCACTTGGGAAGGCCAGGCCGACCCCGACGAGCGGATCGCGGGCGTCACCTTCACCTTGCCCGAGGGCACAACCTGCGAGCCGGGCGACACGCGCGCAACGATGCTCACCGGTGACGACCTGATGACGCGCACGAACCTCGATGTCGACGCCGACTACAAGGACGGCAAGCTCACTGTGAACTTCTCCGAGCCAGCACAGGCGGGCGGGTACTTCCGCGTGGAAATCTACAAAGTGAAGTTCTCCGAGATGGGCGGCGACATGCAGCTTACGGGCGCATACACGCTCGCGGACGGCACCGAGGTCGCCATGGACACGCTGCCTGCGATCACGGTGAAGTCGCACTCGTTCTTCGAGTCTCTTTCCGACTCGCTTGCCCAGCAGGACTGGGTGAAGTCGTGGAACAGCGTGCTTTTCCTGAAGCTGTTCTTGAACCCGTCGGTGTTCGTGTCGAGCCTGCCGGTGGTGTTTTGGGGCTTCTTGATGGCGATTGGCATCGTGGCCTGCGCTTTCCCGCTTGCTATCCCGTTCGGCCTTCTGCTGTCGCTCATGCGCATGTCGAAGCTGCGCGTGCTGCGCGGCATCGCCACCGCCTACGTGAACGTGGTGCGCGGCACGCCGCTGTTCCTGCAGATCTACATCGCCTTCTTCGGCCTGCCGCTTGCGGGCATCCAGATTCCCACGTTCCCGCTCGGCGTGATCGTGCTCGCGATGAACTCGAGCGCGTATCTGTGCGAGATCTTCCGCGCGGGTATCCAGTCTATTAGCAAGGGGCAGTTCGAGGCCGCCCGCTCGCTCGGCATGAACGGCGCGCAGACGATGCTCTATGTCATCATCCCGCAGACCGTGCGCCGCGTGATTCCCACGATGACGAGCGAATTCATCCTGCTGTACAAGGACACGTCCATGCTCGCTGCCGTGGGCACGATGGAGATCGTCATGAACGCGAAGACGATCGTCGCATCGACGGGTTCCATCACGCCGTATGTCGTGGCCGCGTGCTTCTACCTGATCATCACGTTGCCGCTTGCGAAGGTGGTAGGCAACCTTGAGTCGCGTCTGGCCAGCAACGACACGGGCAAGGGCGGCAAGAAGAAGCGCAAGAGCAAGAAACATGCGATCGGTACTGGCGATGCCGCGGGCGCGCTCGGCTCGGGCGCGGGCACTGCTGCCGCCGAGGCGCGGGCGACGGGCGACGCTGTGGCCGCCAAACGGCCCGATGCGGTCGAGGGAACGGGCATCACGCCCGAGCAGATGTCGAGTCTGTAAGGGGTGTGCGCAATGACTGAGACTATGAAGAACCTGACGAATGAAACTGCCGACGGCGCGGGCGAGGGTGTGGCGCGCGTGGTGGCCAACGAGCAGGCGGCGGACGACGGCAAGCCCATCATCCGCATTTGCGACCTGCATAAAAGCTACGATGACCTCGTGGTTTTGCGTGGCGTCGATTTGGAAGTGAAGCGCGGCGAAGTGGTGGTCATCTTAGGGCCTTCGGGTTCCGGCAAATCCACGCTCCTGCGCTGTGTGAACCTGCTCGAGCAGCCCACGGGCGGCCAGGTGTTCTTCGAGGACACCGAGATCACCGCCAAGGGCACCGACATCAACGCCGTGCGCGCGAAGGTCGGCATGGTGTTTCAGAGCTTCAACTTGTTCCCGCACCTCACTGCCAAGGGCAACGTCATGCTCGCGCAGCAGAAGGTGCTCAAGCGCTCCAAGGAGGAAGCGGCGAAGATCGCGGTCGAGCAGCTCACGAAAGTGGGGCTTGCCGAGCGCGTCGACTACAAGCCAAGCCAGCTTTCCGGCGGCCAGCAGCAGCGTGTGGCCATTGCTCGTGCACTTGCGATGGACCCGCACGTCATGCTGTTCGACGAGGCGACGAGCGCGCTTGACCCCGAGCTCGTGCGCGACGTCCTGGGCGTCATGAAGGAGCTCGCGCGCGGCGGCATGACGATGATCGTGGTCACGCACGAGATGGGCTTCGCCCGCGACGTGGCCGACCGCGTCATCTTTATGGACGGCGGCGTTATCGTCGAGCAGGGTACGCCCGACGAGGTGTTCGATCACCCCAAGAGCGACCGCACGAAGGACTTCCTGGGTCATATCCGCTAGAGGTTGCAATGCGGCGGCTTGGGCGACGAAAGCTCGCGCAGGCTGCCGTTTTCTTTTGCGTGTTAAGGTGGATATGCCAAGGTGAAGTCATTTCTTGAGGGCAAGAACGGCTTCGGAGAGGGCGCGTCGGAGAGGAAGAACGAGATGGAGTCTGGGGCGGAAGCAAGTCGGTCAGAAGCGGGGCGCGGTGCCCTTGCTGCGGTCGGATGCTATCTTCTCTGGGGCTTTTGTCCTCTCTTCTGGGCGTTGCTCGACAATGTGGGCTCCATCGAGATTATCGGGCAGCGAATTGTCTGGTCGCTCGTCCTCACCGTCGTTGCGTGCAAATTCATCCTGAAAGTCGATTTCGTCGGGCTTTTGCGAGACGCCCGCGCACGGCGATTCCTTATTCCCTCGGGGCTTCTCATCATGTTGAACTGGAGCCTCTACATCGTTGCTATGGTGACGAACAATGTGGTGGAGGCGTCGCTGGGGTACTACATCAACCCGCTCGTATCGATTGTCCTGGGGCTCGTGGTATTCCGCGAGCGTTTGACGCCGTTGCAGATTGCAGCTACGGTACTGTCGGCAGCGGGCGTCATCTACTTCACGGTAAACCACGGCAGTTTTCCCTGGATAGCCCTGGTTCTCGCCTTTACGTTCGGCATATACGGAGCGGTGAAGAAGCGCGGCGGATATCCGGCAGTCCCCACCATTGCAGTCGAGGGAATCGTTGCGCTGCCTTTTGCGATCGTGGCTCTCGTTGCGGTGGCTATTGCTGGTCAAAGCGTGTTTTTCTCGCCGGACATGTCGCTTGAGGCATGGCAGACTCGCGTCCTTTTGGTGCTGACTGGTCCGATTACCGCTGTGCCGCTCATCCTGTTTGCAACCGCAGCGAACAAGACCCCGCTTTCGCTTATCGGGTTCATCCAGTACATCAGCCCGACGATTAGCCTTCTTTCGGGCGTTCTCGTGCTCGGCGAGCCGTTTACCAGCGCGCATGCGGTATGCTTCGCGTGCATCTGGGCTGGTGCAGTGCTCGTCATCGCGGACGCGATTCACAAGCAGATTCGCCAGCGATAGGGGAGGGCGCATTGCCGTAAAAGCAGAATGAACCATTAGGTCAAATTAAGCCGTATGATTAAGGAGAGGGTATGGGCGACGAGGTGACATTCAGTGCTTTAGGCGATACTCAAGCAGGCGATGGGAACAAGCGAGGGGTATTGAATGGGCCAAACAAGTTTAGAACATCCTTCGTATTGGCATTAGTCGGGGTTGTTCTTGTATTTGCTGGCACATCAAACGTGCTGATGGAAGTCCTTGCAATAGCATGCGGCATAGCTGCGCTAGTGGCCAGAAAGGTGAAATCCATTCCGCGTGAACAGCAGATGGCGCCTAAGGCGACAACGATAATGGCTATTTGCAGTATCGTCTTGGGTGTGGCCGTGTGCTTCTCGGTTGCGAACGGAACTGGAAAACTCAATGTGGAAGTAAATGCCGACAATTGGCAAGGCGGTTCTATTGAAGTAAGCATGGCAGGTACGGACAGCAGCGGAAAAGCAGTAGAAGAAACGCTTAGAGTGACTCCGGGCAAGTCCCAAACTATTTCTAGCGCAAAAGCAGGAACGTATTCATTTACGGTAGATGAATCGGCTCTGACCGTAAACGATATTGTCTACAAAGTCGACCAGCCATCTGAGCAGTATGACTTTAATAAGAAGAGTGATATGACGGTAGCTATCAACCTTGTCGTCGATGAGGAGGCTACTTCGGCATTAGCAGAGAAAAAAGCTGCGGAGGAGGCAGCCGCCGCCGAGCAGAAGGCTGCAGAGGAGCAGGCGGCAGC
>NZ_DBFSAP010000018.1:0-11064 GCF_048412355.1 Ellagibacter sp. | reverse complement strand
TGGCGCTCGCTGCTCTCGCGCATCGCCCCGCCCGACATGGTGGTCACCGACGGCGGCAGCGGCTTCGCCTCGGCGGTCGCGGCCGAATGGCCGAGGACGAGGGTCCAGAGATGCGTGTTCCACGCGTTCTGCCAGGTCAAGAGGCATACGACGTCGAGGCCCAAGCTGCAGGCGGGCGTCGGGCTCTACGCGCTGGCCAGGGAGTTGCTGCATGTGGAGACGCTCCAGCAGGCCGACTGGTGGGTCGAGCGCTTCATGCAGTGGTGCGAGTTCTGGTCCGACTTCCTCGAGCAGAAAAGCCTGGTCGAAGGCCGCATGGCCTACACCCACCGCAGGCTGCGCGAGGCGAGGTCGGGGCTCGCCCGGCTCGTCAACGCGGGCACGCTGTTCGCGTACCTCGACCCGGCGCTGTGCGCAGAGGGGCCGATGCCCGCCACCAACAACAGGATCGAAGGGGGCGTGAACTCCCAGCTCCGCGAGGTCCTGAGGAGCCACCGCGGCCTCGCGAAGCTCAAGCGCGTCAAGGCCGTGTTCTGGTGGTGCTACCTGCATGTCGAATGCCCGAAGACGATGGCGGACACGCTGCGCGAGATGCCCACCGACGCCGACGTCGACCTGCCGAGGGAGCGATACGGCATGAGGGCCGAGGACGCCTCCCGTCCAGAGAAATGGGGAGAGGGCCTCGTGTGGGAGGAGCTCCACCACAAGACGAGATACCCGTTCCGGAATGAATGAATAATATGCCCAGACACACTTTTTGTCCTATAGGCCTGAAAGAACATCAAGGTGGAAAAGCGGCAAAGAACGACCAAGATGCCGCATGCGTGAACCTCTATTGCAAACGCGCGCTATTGCCCACTTGCCTTTATGTGCTCCTTGGCTCGTGTGTTGCAAAGCCCCGCGAGTTTGCCGAAGTCCACTGTCGGGTTCTTCATGCGCTTCACCCAGTTGGGGCACTCGATGAGGAGGTCCTTCCAGCACATCGATGTGAACATGCCCATCATTTTGCGGCTCTCGGGATCGAAAGACTCCGCGTTGACCATGGTGCACACCTTGGCGACTGTCTTTTCAAGCTCGGCGTCGGTCATGTACCCATTGACGATTTCGAGCTCGACGTCGACGCTTTTGCTGGCGGGCTTGCGCTGCTTTACGAACTCGTCGAGCACCATCTTACCGTAAGCTGTGTGGCCAAAGCGGTTCTTCCATCCTGGGACCTTGCAAACCACGCCTTCGCCGACCGCGTCCGTCCCTTCGAGTAGGAAATCGTTGGCCTTCGCTATGGCGACGACGTCGTCGAGCGTGGGGCGGTCGAGTACTGCAAGCAGCTTAATGAAGTAAGGTTCCAAACCGCTCGCCGAGAGCTCCTCGCGCCACTCGGGTTCGCCGAGGAAGCGTTCTTCCGCCGTATCGTAGACGTCGAAAATGAGGAGCTTACCGAGCGCCGCTTTGTCGTATCCTTTGAAGGCTCCGATGAATCGGTCTCGTCCCATCCACTCGCCGTACACGATGCGCGTCGGATGCGCCGCGCAGTAAGCGCAAAGGAGTTTTGCTTCGTCAGCGCCGCTTTTCAGCCAGGCATGGAAGTAGGCATTGTCCTCTGCATCGGAAAGCTCGAAATTGCGCGATCCGACCATGACCCCGCCCGCCTTCTCGCTCCAATAGACGCAGCCGTTCGATCCGTCGACCTTCGCCGTCACATAGACAGCGGCGTTGTCGAGCAGGCCCTCGCATTCCTCCGACCCGAGACGTTCCACATGCAAGTACTTCTTGTATTCGCTCATTGTTGCCATCCTTCGTCTTATCCGCTCTTCTCGGCGGGATGCGGGCATTGTCCTCTACGTCGTAGCTTTTGTGAGTCCGTTGTATGGGACAGGGGTATTTCTTGAGTCGCGCAGTTGTGCAATGAGCGTTTTCTGTTGCGGGGCATTTTCGGAAAGTGCGCGCTGACGCGGTTCATGAGTGAGGGGCTCCTAGGCTTGCAAGCGAGGAGAATCCCCGGCCTGGAATGAGCGTCTTATGCCCCTGCCCGCTTTCAGCTTGCGTGCTTTGAGTGGGGTTGTTCCCGTGTCGCCGATTCTCGTTTAGCATAGAGCAGTTACCGAAGGAGCAGGCAACGTCGAAGGACTATGGGGCAGGCGCATTAGGAGCAGGCAGCTTCGGGGAAGGCGTCGGGCACTCTAGGGTCAGGCGTCTTACGACATAGCGGGAAAGGAATGCGCGGGTGGCGGTATACCCCTCGAAAGACATCGATCGCGAAGCTGCGGGCAATGTGCGCGCGGCAGGTTCGCGTGCGCGCAAAAAGCTCCCGCCCCGCGCTGAAATTGCGTACGTTGCCCCCGAAAGCCCTGCCGACGACGCAGGATTCGAACCCGGCTGCTTCATCACCACGGTCGACGGCGAGCCTGTGCGCGACTTGATCGATTGGCGTTGGCTTTCCGCCGAAGACGAGATCACGGTGGGATACATCGACCTCGACGGCGAGGCAGGGGAGGTCGACCTTTTTCGCGACGAGGGCGAGGACTGGGGCTTCGAGTTTGAAGGCGTGGTGTTCGACGGGGTGAAGCAGTGCCGCAACGCCTGCATCTTCTGCTTCATGCGCCAGCTCCCCGACGACATGCGGGCGTCCCTCACGCTGCGCGACGACGACTTCCGCCTGAGCTTCCTTGCGGGCACGTTCGTCACCTTCACGAACCTCTCCGCCGAAGACGAGGCGCGCATCGTCGAGCAGCACATCAGCCCCCTGCGCGTGTCGCTGCACGCCTCGAACCCCGAGGTCCGCCGCCGCATCATCGGCAAGCACGCCGCCCATGGCATCGAGGTACTCGACCGCCTGCTCGCCGCCGGCATCGAGTTCCACGCGCAGATCGTTCTCATGCCCGACGAGAACGACGGGGAAGTGCTGCGCGAGACGCTTGAGTGGGCCTATGCGCGGCCAGGGATCCTCGATGTCTGCATCGTCCCGCTCGGGTTCACCAAACACCAGACGTGCTTTACGAAAAGCTTCGACGACCCCGACGCCGCCTATCGCGCGATGGAAGTCATAAAGCCTGTTCAGGAACGCGCTCTCGCCGAACGGGGGACCCTTTGGGCCCATGCCGCCGACGAGTTCTACTGCAATGCCTATGGCGACGCCCTGCTCGAGCACCTTCCCCCCGCCAGCTGCTACGGCGAGTTCGAGATGTTCGAGGACGGCGTGGGAATCGTGCGCTCGTTCGCCGACGACTGGCAGCGCGCCGTGGAGTTGGGCGCGGACGCCGCCTGCGAGCAGGCACTTCGCGAGTTGAACGTGGCAGTGCGCTTGGTGTTCGGCTACGCCACGCGCGGTTTCGCGGCGCGCCTTCTGGGGGAAAGCGCCGTGGCGGGGCTCGTTCGCCCGCTGTTCGTGAAGAACGACTTCTTCGGCGGAAACGTCGACGTGACGGGGCTTCTTTGCGGCTGCGACATCGTGCGCGCGATTCGGGATGACGCCTTGCGGGAGGGGCCGCTCGACGAGCCGGCCTCGCTTGAAGATGCCGACTCGCCCGCTTCGAGCGACTCACCGCTCGCCCTCTTCTGCATCCCGCGCGTCGTCTTCAACGATGACGGGGTGACGCTCGACGACATGACGCTTGCGGATATCGAAAAAGCCGCAGGTGCGCATGTGGCCGTGGTATCCTGTAACGGTTCGGAATTTTTACCGGAAATCGCCCGCCTGGCCGCTGATATGCGCGCCAAGAGCTTTGAAGGATAGTTCAATATGGCATTACCAATCGTTGCGGTCGTTGGCCGCCCGAACGTGGGTAAATCCACGTTCGTCAATCGAATCGCCGAGGCCGACGAGGCTATCGTGCACGAGATGCGCGGCGTCACGCGCGACCGTTCGTACCACAAGGCCGACTGGAACGGCATCGAGTTCAAGCTGATCGACACCGGCGGCATCGAGATGGGCACGGAGGACCAGTTCCAGGGCTCCATCCGCTCGCAGGCGTTCGAAGCGACCAACGAGGCCGACGTGATCGTCTTCATCGTGGACGGCAAGACCGGCATCAACGCCGACGATGAGGAAGTTGCGCGCATCCTGCGCAAGACCTCCAAGCCGGTGCTGCTCGCGGTCAACAAGCTCGACACCCCCAACAAGCTCGATGAGCTGTGGGAGTTCTACCAGCTGGGCTTGGGCGACCCGTTCCCCATCTCTGCCACGCACGGCCATGGCACGGGCGATCTGCTCGACGAAGTAGTCGATCACCTGCGCAAAGTCGATTGCAGTTTCGAGGATGAAGAAGACGACGAGGACATCATCAACGTCGCCATCATCGGCCGCCCGAACGCGGGCAAGTCCTCGCTCACCAACCGCCTCACCAACAATGACCGTTCCATCGTCTCGGACGTGGCGGGCACCACGCGCGACGCCATCGACACGGTGGTCGTCCACGACGGCAAGAAGTACCGCATCGTCGACACAGCGGGTCTGCGCCGCAAAAGCCAGATCGACGAGGACGTGGAGTACTACGGCTTCGTTCGCGCGATGCGCGCCATCGACCGCGCCGACGTCGCGCTGCTTGTGATCGACGGCTCGATTGGCCTGACCGACCAGGACCAGCGCGTGGCGGGCTTTGCGGCCGAGCGCGGATGCGCCATGATCATCGTGCTGAACAAGTGGGATCTTGTGGAAGGCCCCGAAGCGAAAGCCGAGGTCCGCGAGCGCATCGAGGACCGCATGACCTTCGTCGGCTATGCGCCCGTTGTCGCCACCTGCGCACTCACAGGCAAGAAGGTCGACCGCATCTGGGACGCTGTCGACAAGGCCTACGCCGGTTTCAGCCAGACGATTTCCACCAACAAGCTCAACTCATGGCTGTCCTCCATCCGCGAGACCGGCCACACGGTGTCGCAGGGCAAGGCCGTGCTGCGCATGAAGTATGTCACGCAGACGGGCACCTGCCCGCCGCATTTCACGGTGTTCGTGAACCGCCCGGATCTGGTGACCGACAACTACGAGCGCTTCCTGGAGAACCGTCTGCGAAAGACGTTCGATTTGGAGGGTACGCCCATCCGCCTCAAGTTCAAGAAGAAGGATTAGCCACCGCCTATGTCCTATCCCGAATCGCCCTGGTCATACACGGATTTCTCGTTCCTTGCGGCCATTGCTTTGGGCATGGGCGCCATCATCTGCGTCGTCAGTCTTGCAAAGGAGTTTGTTTTGGTCGCGCTTGCGCTGCTTGTCGTTGTTTGCTTCCTGCTCGGGTCGATTCCCTGGGGAGTCATCATCTCGAAGTCGGTGTTCCATACCGACATTCGCGAGCACGGCAGTGGCAACATCGGGACCACCAACGCCATGCGCACCATGGGCAAGAAGGGTGGCGCCGCGGTGTTCGTGCTCGATTTCGGCAAAGGCCTGCTTTCGGGCTTTGCTGCCCTTTTCGTGTTGGCGACGTTCATCCCGGGCGCCGGCGTGGCGGCCGACTCGCCGGTGAGCGCTTCTACGGTAGTGGCGCTCGCCTTCCTCTGTTGCACGCTCGGGCACATCTTCAGCCCGTGGCTCAAGTTCAAGGGCGGCAAGGGGATTGCGGTCGCGGTTGGCTGCCTGTTCGTGACCTTCGGCGTGATGGGCGCGCTTCTGGAGATCGCCGTCTTCGCCGTGGTGGTCGCTATCTCGCGATTCGTGTCGGCAGGCTCGCTCGCGGCGGCGATCGTGTGCCCGATTTTTGCGGCATACTATTTCCTCTTCCAGGCATTCGACCCGATTGCATGGGTGTTGTGCCTGGTCACTGCACTCGTTGTCATTTGGGCGCATCGCGGCAACATCCATCGCCTCGCAACGGGGACCGAGCGCCGCATCGGAGACAAGGCAAAGGAGTAGCGCATGAAGGTTTCGGTCATTGGTGCGGGCTCTTGGGGCACCGCGCTTTCGCAGGTGCTTGCGAACAACGGCCATAACGTGGGGCTTTGGGCGCGCAAGCCCGAAGTAGTGAATGCGATCAACTCCGAGCACAAGAACCCTCGCTACCTTAGCGATGTCGAGCTGAATCCCGATGTCGTTGCCACACTTTCGTATCGCGATACGCTGCTGCGCGCACGCGCGGCCGTTATCGTGACGCCCTCGACGCTCGTGCGCGGGGCGGCGCGCGCCTTAGCCGACGTGGTCGACTCCGACTTCCCCGTCATCGTGTGCTCGAAGGGCATCGAGGAGGGCAGTGGGCTTCTCCCCATCGACATTCTCGACGCCGAAATGGGCAATCGCAGCCGATTTGCCGTGCTTTCGGGGCCCAACCACGCCGAGGAAGTGGTGCGCGGCGTTCCCGCTGCCACGGTTATTGCGAGCGAATCGCCTGATACGGCAGCGTTTTTCCAGGAGCTGTTCGCGTGCGAGTCGTTCCGCGCCTATACGAGTGAGGACGCGTGCGGGGTGGAGCTGTGCGCCGCTTTCAAGAATGTGGTCGCGATTGCCGTGGGCATGTCCTACGGGCTTGGGTTCGGCGACAACACTGCGGCGCTCCTCGTGTCGCGCGGCCTGGCCGAGATGAGCCGGCTCGTGGTGGCCTGCGGTGGCAATGCGATCACCTGCATGGGGCTTGCGGGTACGGGGGACATGGTCGCTACGTGCATGTCCCGCCATTCGCGCAACCGCACGTTCGGCGAGATGCTTGCAGCTGGCAAGACGCTCGAGGATTTTACCGCCGAGACGCACATGGTCGCCGAGGGCGCCAACGCGTGCCGCAACGTAAAGGTGCTCGCCGACCGCTACGGCGTCGATCTGCCTATCGCCGACGCGGTCCGCTCTGTGGTGTGGGAGGGCGCTGATCCGAAATCGCTCGCTCGCGATCTGACGAGCCGTTCGTTGAAGCCTGAATTCTACGGAATCTAGCTTATTTTCCCGCTTATTTGCGGTCGAAGCTGCCGCGGTGAAGCCCCAATGCGTGACGGGTCATCGTTCGGTTGCCTCGTTTGGCGACGGGCGGCAAGCATGGTGGCTGGGCTCGCCGTCGGGCGGCAGGCGGCGAGCCCAGCAGGACCTTACCTGTTATCGAGCGTCGGGCGTTGCGCATCTCGGCTTCGCTTGGCGTCGCGTGACAGGTCATGGGCTCGGCGGCTTTGCTTGCTATGCTCATCACGCAGACAGGCGACGGTAGCTATGCGGGCGCGTTTATACGAGCTTCTCGAAGGCGATCCGCGGCTCGCCCGCATCGTTTCCTTCCGCTAGGGTGATAACTCCGCAGGGGATGAATCCCGCTTTCTGGAGAGCGCGTTGCATGGGCTTGTTGTCGGCATGAGTGTCGACGCGGACCGAGGCGAGCCCCATCTGGGCGGCTTTGTTGCACGCAAAGTCGAGCATCATGCCGGCGATGCCTTGGCCCTTCGCTTCCGGGGCCACCTCTACGCGATGCACGGCAGCGTAGTTTGCTTTGGGTGTGAGCCATGAGCCGTCGATCTCGCCGTACGAGGGCTCCGGGTTGCGCGTCTCGGCGTTGGTGACGAGGGCGAACATTCCCGCAACCGTTCCCTTGTCGGTTTCCGCCACGTACGCGAAGCCGTCGTCGACATCCGCCTCCCAGCATGCGCGGTTGGGGTAGCCGTCTTGCCACTGCTCGATACCCATGCTCCGCATGGCTGCCTTCGCCGCCTCGCAGATTTCGTCCATACGATCAACGTCGGAATGGGTTGCCAGTCGAATAATCATGCGTTCCCTCTCTCGCATATGATGCTCCGATGATGATACCAGCCAACGCAGTTTGCAGGACGAGCTGTTAAGTGGCCGTTTCGCTTGCCTTGTCAAGCGGAGGGGGGAGACCTGCCAGAAATCGGGTGGTTTTCATCATCTGGAAGGAGTGGGGTGGGCGATGGGGAGAGCATCTCGGGTGCTTGCACAAATTTGACCTGGTCTTTTGGTTCTGCGTTACGGGAAGACATCGTGAGGTGGGCTGGATTGGGCAGCGAATCGTCTGCCAGATGATGAAAACTGCCGATTTTCTGGCAGTTACCCCCCTCGTTTTTTGCACGCGCATTGCTGGCAAGGGGCTCTCGTGGGGAAAGGGGCTGCAAGTTAGTCTGTCTCGGCGTCGCCCTTGTCTTCTTTAGTGAGAATGAGTATCATTAAGGAATCGATTTTTCCAAAAGAGAGGGAGGAACCAGTGATCGAGAAGTCCGCTTTCCACAGCTTAAGCTACGGAATGTACGTCATCGGAACCCGTTCCAAAGGCAAAGATTTCGGCTGCGTCGCGAACACCTTCGCCCAGGTCACATCCTCGCCGTTGCAGGTGAGCGTCGCCTTGAACAAGGAAAACGCCACGACAGCGGCCCTGCGCGCTGCGGGTCGCTTCACAGCATCGTGCCTGTCGGAGGACGCCTCGATGGAGCTTATCGGCACGTTCGGCTTCCATTCTTCGACCGAGCTCGACAAGTTTGCCCAGCATGCGAGTTCCCGTGATGCGGCGGGCATGCCCTACGTTGTCGAGGCGTGCTGCGCGTGGTTCTCCGCGAAGGTCACAGGCGAGCTCGATCTGGGCACGCACGTGCTCTTCATCGGCGAGGTGGAGGAGAGCCGGAAGGTCGAAGGCGCGGCATCTCCCATGACCTATGCGTTCTACCACCAGGTCAAAGGCGGGAAAACGCCGCCCAAGGCTTCGAGCTATCTAGGTGACGAGGAGGTGGCACCCGCCCCGGCGTCTGCGGGGGAAGGCGGCGAAGGCGAGGGGAATGCGGCCCCGAAGGTGGGCTGGCGCTGCACGATTTGCGGCCACATTGAGTACGTCGATGAGCTCCCTGATGATTTCGAGTGCCCCATTTGCGGTGTTGGCAAAGAGATGTTCGAGCGTGTGGAGCTGTAAGCGGCCGTTATGCCTCTTTACCCGAGTTTTTCCCGATAGGGAGCCGTGTCCACGAGCTCCGCGAGTTTCACCTGTCCGCAGAAGCGTTCGGCGCCGCTCGCGATGAGGCCCGGTTTCATCGCGAGCATGGTGACGGTGACGTCGGCGCAAAAACAGGGGTCGGCCCAGGTCGCCGCTTGCGCGGAATAGCCGCTTGGCACATCGACCGCTACGGCGAAGGGGGCGTCCTTCCTGCGATCGCACAGGGTGGTGCCGCTTGCCCGCTTGCTCGGTTTTCCCGTGCGGGCGCGATGGGCTCCGCGTCCCTTTCCGCGGGGCCCTTTGAACCTTCGCAGGTTGGCAAGGGAAATCCACGTTGCGTACGGCTCGCGCAGGCTGCTTCCCGTAAAGCCGGTCCCCAGAATTGCGTCGACGATGACCTCTGCCTCATCGAGCGCTCGCGCAGCGTCGTCGGTTTCCGGCGCAACCGCGACGGTCAGGGGAAGCTCGCCTTCGAGCGCGCGGTCCAGGGAAGAGACGGCCTCGGTTCTCGCAGGCTCGGCTGTCAGCTCCTCTGCCGTTTTCGGGGTGATCAGCGTAACGGGGTACCCGCTTCTTGCGAGGCTTTCCGCGCAAACCCAGCCGTCGCCTCCGTTGTTGCCCGAGCCCGCCAGCACGCATACGCGCACAGGACCTCCCGCCCAGGTGCGCACCTCGTCTGCGACCGCTTCGCCCGCACAGCGCATGAGGCTTGCGAGCGGTGTGCCGCCTTCGGCGATAAATTGCTCAAGCTTTCGCACGTCATCGACGGAAAGTGCGCTCAGCCTCGCGCGCTCGGCCGCAAGGCCGCTCTCCGTCATGATGCGAGTGCGGCTCAGCATGCCGTTCAGCATCACGAACGGAGCGCGGCCCGACGCTGCCCGCACGCCGCGAACGATCAGCGAGACGATCCAGGCCACGGTGAACACGGCGAGCACCGCGATGCAGGCCTCGGTGTTCTGCGAGGCGAAGGTTGCCAACGTGCCCGCCTCGGATCCGATCGAGCTGCTTCCCACTTCGGTGAGCAGCGTAAACAGCCCCCAAGGAATCCAGATGAAGACGAACAGCAGACCGTATCGCGCCAGGTAGTGGTACCACGATGCGCGTCGCGCCCCCGTGCGCACGATGCGCAGATGCAAGAGCGCCTGAGCGGGAGTGCGACCCCTCGTCACCACGGGCACGATGAAGAACACGATGACGAGGGCGATAAGTATGCACAGGCGCGCCGGCAAGAGCGCATCACTTATCTGCGCGGTGGTCGCCTCGAGGGCCTGCGCTGCCGTTGCCTTCGCGCTAATCGGGGCTGCAACCAGGCCTGACCGATACACCAGGTAGGTCGATCCCACCGCAAGTGCGGCTGTCAGCGCGGAATCGAGCGCGAAGGAGAGGGCGCGCCTCGTGACACTTGCGGAAAGCCCCACTTCGGCCGCACGCAGGTTCGCCGTGCGTAAGTCGGGAAGCGCGCGCATCGCAGGACCCGCCAGCCAGAATCCCACCATGGCGCCTAAGGTGTTTTGGATCAGGTCGTCCACATCGAACAGGCGATACGGGTGCTCGTAGATGCCCCACAATCCTGTGAGCTGGGTCGTCTCGAACGAGAGCGTCACCAAAAAACCGATGATGAGCGCTTGCCACCACCTGCGCCTGAAATAGTAGCGAAGGTAGGCTCCTAACGGCAAAAGCAACAGCACATTGAAGAACGCCTCGTAGATGTACGGGTCGCGCAAAACCTGCAGCCATGTTGCGGGGTCGCTTGGCGAGAAGGTGGTTTCGGCGAGAAACTCATGGACGAAGTTGAAGGGAACAAGCTGCGGTGTCGCCGCGTAGGCGACATACGCCGTGCGGTCTGCGGGAAGCGGCAGAAGCACGAGGAAGTACGCGCACATGAGGTAGAACACGAACGAGTAGACGATCGCGGTATGGAGCTTCGGCACCGACCCTCGGCGACGGTATTGGTAGATCATATAGGGGACGGTGATAAGGAAGGCGACTGCCGGAAACAGGATGCATGCGGTGAGGATGTCGCTCAAATATACGTTCAAAGTGTTCTTGCCTCTTCATTATTATTGTCCGGCGCGCAGGGTCAAGTCGTCGCTCGGCTTGTGCGAGTTAAGTTTTGCGGGAAAAGCCGACCGGAAGCCTTGCCGGTGCGACGGGGATCGGGGCGCCGTCGGCGCTGCGGATGACCGCATTCTAGCACGACCTGGCGCGGAAGCGCGCGTTGGACCTCATCGCCCAGGTG
>NZ_DBFSAP010000017.1:0-34167 GCF_048412355.1 Ellagibacter sp. | reverse complement strand
AGCAGGTGCCCCAGGTCGTGCCCGTCCGACCGCAGCGCGGCCACCGCCTCGGCCCTCGCCCCGGTCAGAGACCGTCCCGCTCTACCAGGGCGCGCAATTTTTTTAGGTAGGCGACCTCGGCCTCGAGCCTGCGGCAGCGCTCCTCGAGCTTCTGCTCGCGGGTGAGCTCGCGCGGCTCGGCCTTCGAGCCCTTGGGCCTGCCCTTCGGCTTGGGCCTGAGCGCCTCGGCCCCGCCCTCGCGGTAGAGCCTGCACCATCGGTCGAGCGGCGTCATCGACATGATGCCGAACTCGGCCATCGCCGCAGGCTTCGTCATGCCGTCTTCGACGACGGCCCTCGCGGCGGCGACCTTCTGCTCGTATGTGTACCTGGCCTGCCTGCCGTCCATGGTCAGCAGCACCTCGCTTCCGAACGCGCGGTATATCTGCTGCCATTTTCTCACGGCCGCTTCCGGAACGGACAGCCTTTTTGCGGCCGCCGCGCGCCCTAGGCCATCCGCGAAGAGCTCGGCCGCCAGCCTCCTCGTCTCGACATCGTGCTTCACCCTGAAATCGACGCGCATAAGAAAACCTCCCATTTCTCGTGTCCAAGAAATGGGAGGCAGTTCATGATGAGAGACGGCCCCGCGCGCTCGGTTCAAGCTAACGCTACCGCGACACGAGGTAGACGCGATCCTTCGGGATGCGGATCCACAGCTCCTCGCCCTCGCTGGGAAGACTCGCCTCATCGGCCCGCAGCTTGTCCACGCGCCAGAACATGTGCTGGTGCAGGTACTTCATCTCGTCCTCGTTGCGATCGAGGATTTCCTTCTCGTCGCGGTTGACTCCCACAAATCCCAAAAGCGCCGTGCGCTCGAAGCGCGAGTCGCTCACGCGATCGACCCGCACTCGGTAGATGTTCTCGCCAGGGCCGTCAGCTCGCTCGAGGTAGAAAGCACGCATACCCAGGCACTTGACGTCCTGGGACACCTCGCGGGACGTCTCCACCGTGATGCCCCAGCGCGGCAGGCGCACGTGATGGGCGTCCACGTATTCCGCCCGCGTCGCGTTTTTGCATCCCGAAAGCTTAATACCCGCCTGGCTCTGCGGGTTGTTCACCAAGTCGTCGCCCGTACCGATTTCCATCACGTGGCCATCCTCCACCACGGCGATGCGGTCGCAGAAGCGAAGCGCCTCGTCGATGTCGTGACTCACGTACAGAATGGTGCCTTCGAACGCATCGAACAAGCTCACGAGGTTCTGCTCGAGCACGCTCTTCAGGTGCGCGTCGAGCGCGGAAAACGGCTCGTCGAGCATAAGGATCCCCGGACGCGCCGCAAGCATGCGCGCTAAGGCGACACGCTGCTGCTGGCCGCCGGAGAGCTGCGCCGGGTAGCGCTTGTCGAAGCCCTCGAGCCCAAAGCGCTTGAGCTCGCACGCCACGGCAGCATCGCGGTCGGCCGCGCTCACGTCCTTGCCGATGCCCGCAGCCACGTTCTGCGCGACGGTCAGGTTCGGGAACAGCATGTAATTCTGGAAGAGAAGCGCGGTCTTGCGCTGCTGCGGCGTCAGGTCAACCTTGGGTTTCTTGCCCGGCGCCCTGTCGAAGAACACCGTGCCGTTCACGACGATCTTCCCCGAATCGGGCCGCTCGATTCCCGCGATCGAGCGCATGGTGAGGCTTTTGCCGCAGCCGGACGCGCCCAGAAGGCCGAGCGTCTCCGTACCGGCAGAAAACGCGTTATGCAGCTCGAAGCCCTTGAACTTCTTGCGGATGTCTACTTCAAGGCTCATCTACTTCTGCTCCCTCTTGCGGTACTTCGTGGTGTGGTTAGACCACAGGTTGATGAACACGATGACGATTAGGCTGAACACGATGATGACAAGCGTCCAGAACCACGCGGTGGAATCGTTGCCGTTCATCCATTCGAAATAGATGGCGATCGGGATGGTTCGCGTGATGCCGATGTAGTTGCCTGCCATGAACAGCGTCGCGCCGAACTCGCCGAGCGCGCGGGCGAAGGCGAGCACCATGCCCGCCGCAATCGAACTCCACGACAGGGGCAGCATCAGCTTGCGGAAGATCTTCGCGTTCGACCAGCCAAGCGTGCGGGCGGCGTCGAGCATGTTGCGGTCGAGCCCCTCGAACGCACCGAGCGCATTGCGATACATGAGCGGGAACGCCACGACCACAGCCGCGATGACGCAAGCTGTGGGGCTGAAGATCAGCGGGAAGCCTATGTCGATCCAGAACTGCCCGAACGCCGTGTTCGAGCCGCATACGAACAGCAGGATGAAGCCGCACACCGTAGGCGGCAGCACCATCGGGATGGTGAAGATGGCGTCGAAGACGCTCTTCGCGCGCGGGGAGAGGTTCAGGCAGAAATACGCCGCCAAAAGACCTAAGATGACGATGAACACGATGGCGATGCCCGTGGTGCGAAGCGAGACCCACAGAGGGCTCCAGTCGAGGTTCGACAGGAACTCGCCCACGGCGGCGAGCCCCTCGGGGGCCTTCTCGATACTCACCGCGTCAGGCGAGGTGAGCTTGCCGAAGTCCCCGAACGACGGCTTCATGTAGAGGGAATTCTCCGAATCGGTGAGGTCAGACCCGTCGACGCCGATGACGCTTGCGTATACATTGCCATTGATGACCTGGTCGAACGTGAAGCGAACGCCATCTTTGTCGAACGTCGTGTCGCTTGTGAAGTACCACGTGTCGTACTCGGAGAGCTTGGCCGACCCCATGGCCTGCCCCTCGTCGAGCGCGACGAAGTAGCTTTTCAGCTGCGCCTGGTCGGATGCGCTCTGCACGTCGAGGCCGAGCTTCGCAGCCGCGGCAGCGGGAACGTAGGCGACGACGTACTTGTCAGCCACAACCACCTGCACGAATGCGCCCTCTTCCTGGCCAACCAGGTAAGAATACCCGTAATACGCGCCATCGATCGCGCGGTTCGATCCCTTCTGAGCACGTGAGAAATCGCCTATCGCAAAGCTTGCCCCGTCCTTCAGGGCCGCCGAGCCCTCCCTCGACACTTCGACGCCGTCCGTCGTTGCCTCGGCGTCCGACGCAGACTCACTCGAAGCCGAATCGGCAACGCTCGACGTTGGCGTCGCCGCAGTCGGCGTTCGCGGGCTGTCGACATCGCCGAGCGCGTCGTCAGCGAACGCCGCGCTCGGCAGCGCGCCAACCGCGAGCGCGGCCGACAGAACAAGATTTGCGATAAACTTTCTCGCGCGCATGGAACCCCTTCTCCTTGCACCCCATGGACAAGAAAGGGGATGAGCGATTCGCGTCGCCCATCCCCAGATTGCTACTTCAAGACGAACCTTCTTAGCGAAGATTATACTACGCCAACTCGAAGCCCCAGTCCTGCCAAATCTTCTGGGCCTTCTCGCTATTCAGGCACCAATCCAGGAATTCCTGGGTCGCCTCAACGTTCGTGCAGTTCTTGGTGATGGCGCCAGGGTACACGATATTCTTGTGGGTGTCGGCCGGAACGGTACCGACGACCTGCACGCCACCGAAGCGATACACGTCGGAGGTGTACACGAATGCGATGTCGACGTCGCCGGACTGCGCATGCTTGCACACGTTGCCAACAGAGGTGTCCAGAACGACCTTGCTGTCCTTCACCATATCGGTGTTGTAGGAGCCACCCTTACCGGTGATGTCCTTGCCGGTCTTGCCCTCGTCGTCGCCAGCCGGCGCGTACACGCCAACGGTGGAGAGAGACTGAGCAGCGTAGTTGCCAGCCGGAACGGAGTCGTCGCCGACGCAGATGGTGTACTTGCCATCAGCGATGTCCTGCAGCGTGACGTCCTTCATCTCGGCGCCTTCCTTAGACACCATCACGAGATCGTTCTTGAACATGTCGACGCGCGTGGACTCGTCCACATAGCCCTTGGAAACCGCGGTGTCCATGGAGCCCTTGGAAGCGGAGATGAGCAGGTCGGCATAAGAGCCGGCGCCAAGCATCTCGTTGAGCTCGCCGGAAGACTTGTACTGGGTGTCCTTGAAGGTGACGTTGTCGTGGCCATCCTCGATGTAGGCCTTCTGGATGTCTTCCATGGCCTTGGAGAGCGAGTTTGCGGCGAAGACCTGGAGCTCAACCGGCTCAGCCTGTTCGGTCTTGGCGGCATCGTCCTTTTTCTCCGTAGTGGTGTTGCTGCTGGAGCAGCCGAACATCGCAAACGCCCCGACGAGCGAGAGCGCGAGCACGGCGGACAGCACCAAGCGTACCTGCTTCTTCATGTGTTCCTCCCATTAAGTGGTCGAATACGAGCCTCGCCGAAAGGCGAAGGCCGCAGTACATCGTTTTACGAAGCAGCTCCAGCTTGCACGAATCCAAACCAAGCACGCATCGTCATATCCCTTTTCGATGTACCGATACTTAGGTTATTTATTTGCAAGTATATAGTCAAGGAAAATCGTTGTCGTTCAGCTATATTCGCGAATATTTTTATTCTGAACGGTGGGAATCAACAACATTATGGAACATAAAAGCCCCGCTTGTCCCATATTCCAACGAGGGACAAGCGGGGCTGCGGGGATCGCGGTATTGGGCTGGATTACCCTTCGAATCCCACGAGAACGCCGCCGGGCTCGCAGTAGTAGGAGCACAGGCCGCGGTTGGCGCCGATACGGATGTCGCACGAAGGCCAGATCTCGCGAATCTTCGCCGCGAGTGCCTCGGCCATCTTCGGGTTCTCGGTGTGCCTGATGCGCACGCGGCCGCCGACGAAACCCACGGTCTCCATGTTCTCGAAAAGCTGCTTGAGCGCACGCTTCTCTCCGCGCGCCTTGTTGAGCACGCCAAGCTCGCCCTCCTCGCTCGCTTGACCGACGATGCGCACGCCGAGCACGCCCGCGACTTTCGCGACAATCGGGCTCACACGTCCGTTGCGCACGAAGTTGTCGATGCGCTCAAGCGAGAACATGAGATGCGTGCGCGAGGCGTAACGGCGCAGCTCATGCGTCAGATCGTCGAAGTCCATGTCACTTTGCGCGAGCTCATTGGCGCGTTGTGCGAGAAGTTCCAGCTCGGGGCCGGTCGTCAAGGAATCAAGCACGAACACCTTCGCCTCGGGGTGATCGAACAGGTAGTGCTTCGCGGCGGCCTGCGCCGAGTTGTACCCGCCCGAAATCTTACTCGTGAGGGCAAGAGCGACGATCTCGTCCGCGCCCACGAACGCGGACGTCCATTCCGCGATGTTCGGGCACGACGTACTCGATTCGGCTGCCTCGTCCGAGAACGCCTCGATGAGCTCACCCACGTCGAGGTTCTCGTCGTCGGGAAATTCCCGCTCCCCCACGCGCACCTTCATCGGAACCGACACGATATCCTGCGTACCTGCGACGAACAAATTCGCCGAAGAGTCGACGACGACCCTGCGCACCATAGTTCCCCCTTGCCGCCCATGCGCGCCTGATGCCGACAGCGCTCGGTGGTTTTCCGTAGCTTATCTGTTTCGCATTAAAGGTACGCCAAACCGATTGCTGCAACAACTACAATGCCCGACAGAATGTCAGTTACTTATACAGTTACGACGTAATGTGAGGTCGATATGGATAAGCGCGTCGTAAAAACCAAGCGCACCATCAAGCGCACGCTCGTCGAATTGCTCGTGACCATGCCCTTCGAGAAGATCACCGTCACCGAGCTGTGCCGGGCCGCCGACGTAAGCCGCATCACCTTCTACACCTATTACGACGACAAGTACGCCCTCGCCGACGAGCTGTTCCGCGACGACATGGCGAAGGCCGAGGAGCGCTATCGCGAGCTCCAGGCGGAGAACAATCCGCGAAAGATTCCGACCAACAGTTATCACAACCTTTTAACCTGCATCTTCAGCGTTTTCGAACAGAGAGACGGTATCTTCATCCACTGCTCGTCGACGAAGAATCCCTACTTGCATTCGGCATGCTTCAACCATGTGGTGCGCGTCGTGGAGAATTACGTGCAGAATCACCGCAACGCGCTCGAGCCGAAATACCCCTCGCCACTCACGGCGGCGCTCGTGTGCAACGGGTTGTTCGGCATGTTCAGCCAATGCCGCGCCCAGGGAATGTCGCTTCGCGAAACAAAGAAGGTCGTCTTCGCCGCGTTCGACGACCTTCTCAACTCGACCCTGTTCTTCCACAGCGCCCTCATCGGGTAGCGGGAGGGGTCGGGAATTTGTCGCCCCTCGCACAAGAGCCCCGAAACGCACAGCGGCGATAGGGCCCAACCCCTATCGCCGCATGAAGGCTCAGTTCGCAAACGTCAGCCGTGCTCAGTCGGCAACCTTTAGTCGACTTCCACTTCGATCGTCATCCTGAAGCGATCGGAGGCGTGCTCGTAGCCGGTCTTCTCGGCAACGTGGCGCATCGTCGCGTTGCGCGTCTCCACATAGATCGCATCGACCCCCGCGCGCATCGCAACGAGCGGCCACGCGCTCAACATAGCAGCCATATGCCCGTGACCGCGGAACTCGGGGCGCGTGTAGCAGGCAACCACCGTCGCCGTGCGCTGCACGCCGGACACGCCGCCGAAGGTCGGCAGGCGATCGAACACCTCGACGCCGGACATGGACGCAATCTCGCCGTCCTCCTCGACGAACAAGAACATCACGCGTTCGCCGAGCGTGCGTCTGAGATGAGCCTCGGTCTCGCTTCGGAAATGGGCAAGCTCCGACTGGCCGGGGTTCACCCCCCAGTACTCGAGCGATTGGGCGACGCGCAGGTCGCAAATGGCGGGAATGTCCTCTTTGGTGGCGAGGCGAATCGTTGCTCCCTCACCCGCGAGAGTCGAGAAATCAAGTGCAGTCATGAAAGTTAGAATCCTATTTACCTATTTTACCGTCAGAACGGGAACATCTGTCGAGCGCAGAAGCCCGAAGCTCACGCTTCCGAGCATGCCGCGAATGGCGCCCAGGCCGCGTCGGCCCATGACGATCAAGTCGCAGCCGTTCTTGTCAGCGTAGCGCGCAAGCGCCTCGGCGGGGGCGGTTCCTGCGACAACATCGATAGTCACGATGTCGGCGATGTCCTCGACAAGGCCCGCCAGATTCTCTGTGACCTTCTCTTTCGCCTGGTCAAGCGCTGCCCGAACCACGCCCTCGTACTGCTCGTAGTTCAGCATGCCGAACGGGACACCGTCAAGGGACCCCTCCGTGCCGATCTGGTCGACGCCCATGACGCCCGAAGGCACCACGTGCACGATTGCGATCTTCGCATCGGAGGTCGCCGCGAGGCCCTTCGCATATTCGAGGGCATGTTTCGCGTGCTCGGAACCATCGTAGGGAACCATAATCTTGCTGTACAGCATGAGGTGCTCCTTTCAAACGACCGTTCGCGCAATGCTCGCACGCGAACCCTGCAGCACCATTATACGCCGAACCGCTTGCGCGAAGAGGCTAGTTCACCTCAGCGATCACTTCGACTTCCACAAGCGCGCCCTTGGGGAGCTTCTCGACCGCCACGGCCGAGCGCGCGGGGCGCACCTCGCCGAAGGACTTCGCGTACTCGGCGTTGAAGGCGGCAAAGTCGTTCATATCGTTTAAGAAGCACGTCGTCTTCACCACGTGGTCGAAATCGGTACCTGCCGCCTCGAGGATCGCAGCCACGTTCTTCATGACCTGAGCAGTCTGCTCCTCGATGGTCGAGCCCACGATCTCGCCCGTCTCAGGGTCGAGCGGAATCTGGCCGCTCGCGAACAGAAGACCGCCCGCGATGTTGCCCTGGGCGTAGGGACCGATTGCCGCCGGCGCGTTTGCAGTGGAGATGGTTTTCATATTGTGCCTTCTTTCTTGAAGTTCACCATATTCGGAAAAAGTTGCGCAGATTTCTCGCATGTGACGATTATAGTGATGGACGCTTATGAACCATTGAGAAATGCAAGGAAAAACGATGTCGGACGAAGTTCAGGAAATGCTCACCCTGCCCGCCTTCGAGCAGGCGGCCCACAAAGTTCGCGAGGTCACCCAGGAGACCAAGCTCATCGAGAGCCCGCACTTCAGCGAGATAGCGGGCAACCGCGTCTTCTTCAAGCCGGAGAACATGCAGCGCACCGGCGCCTACAAGGTGCGTGGCGCATACTACAAGATCAGCACGCTCTCAGACGACGAGCGCAAACGCGGTCTCATCACCGCGTCGGCCGGCAACCACGCGCAGGGAGTGGCCTACGCGGCACAGCGCTACGGCGTGCCCGCCACCATCGTCATGCCCGCAACGACCCCCTATATCAAGGTGGAGCGCACGAAAGCGCTCGGCGCTGAGGTCGTGCTCGCAGGCGACGTGTACGACGAGGCCTACGCCCGCGCGCTCGAGCTGGCCGAGGAGCGCGGCCTCACCTTCGTGCACCCCTTCAACGACCTGGGCGTCGCGACTGGGCAAGGCACCATTGCGATGGAAATCGTGCAGGAGCTGCCGCTTGTCGATTACATCCTGGTCCCCATCGGAGGCGGCGGGCTTGCCACGGGCGTATCGACCCTGGCCAAGCTCTTGAACCCGCACATCAAGGTGATCGGCGTGGAACCTGCGGGGGCGGCATGCATGAAGGCGTCGCTCGAGGCGGGCCATGTCGTGAAGCTTCCGCATGTGAGCACCATCGCCGACGGCACCGCCGTGCAGGAGCCGGGCGACAAGATCTTCCCCTATCTTCAGCAAAACCTTGACGGGATCATCACAGTCGAGGATGAGGAACTCATCGTGGCGTTCCTCGACATGGTGGAGAATCACAAGATGATCGTGGAGAACTCGGGGCTTCTCACCGTCGCCGCGCTGCGCCACCTCGATTTCAGGGGAAAGAAGGTCGTGTCGATCCTCTCGGGCGGCAACATGGACGTCATCACGATGTCGTCGGTCGTGCAGCACGGACTGATCCAGCGCGACCGTATCTTCACGGTCAGCGTGCTCCTGCCCGACCGCCCTGGCGAGCTCGTCAATGTCGCCCAGGTCATCGCCGAGAGCAAGGGCAACGTCGTTCGACTCGATCACAACCAGTTCGTCACGACTAACCGCAACGCCGCCGTAGAGCTGCGCGTAACCATCGAGGCGTTCGGCACCGCGCACAAACGTCAGATCGTCGAGGCGCTCGAAGCGAAGGGCTTCCGCCCACGCGTCATCCAGGCGCATCTGTAAGCGCAGGTCGGGCGAGTGTTGCGTCCCGCCCGCAAAGCATAAGGCACCACCCCACGACAGGGGCGAACCTCTCACTGGTTCGCCCCTGCCTGCTTTTGAAAGGACAGTGATTCGAAAGCATGGAAGAAGTCATGTTGAAAGTGGCGGCATTCGTCGCCATCATCGTCGCAGGTCATCTGGCGGGACGATCGCGAACGCTTGGGCCGCGCCCCGAGCAGTGCGTGAGCAAGATCGTGTTCACCTTCACCCTGCCTTGCGCGATCGTCCACGCGTTCGGCGCGGCGGAGTTCACTCATGACCTGCTCATCCTCGTGCCGCTCGGACTTGCCTGCGCGCTTATCCCCTACCTTGCCGTGCTCGGGCTCACCCGCCGCTCCGAGCGTCGCGACCGCGTGTTCTACCTGCTCAACTGCTGCGGCTTCAACATCGGGTGCTTCTGCTTGCCCTTCGTGCAGACGCTCCTCCCCGCACAGCTCGCGGTGACCACCTCCCTGTTCGATGCGGGCAACGCCATCATGATGACGGGCGGCTCCTACGCGCTCACCGGCCTCGTCGCGGGCAAGGGACCCGTCGAGCATCCAGTGAGGTTCGTCACGAAACGACTCGTGAAGTCAATTGCCTTCGATGCTTACATCATCCTCATCGTGCTCGCGGTGGCGGGAATCCACATCCCCGACGCGGTCGTGCAGTTCACCGCGCCCATCGCGAACGCGAACTCCTTCCTCGCGATGTTCATGCTGGGTCTCATGATCCGCTTCGAGGTCAGCCGCGAGAAGCTCGCGAAGGTGGCGCGCCTTGTCGGGCTCCGCGTCGCCGTTTCCGCCGTGGCGAGCGCCCTTGCCTTCACGCTTCTACCCTTCGACGCAACCACGCGCATCGTCATCGTGATGCTTCTCTGGGCACCGGCAAGCGCCATGGGGCCGACGTTCACGCTCTGGTCAGACGGCGATTTCGGCCTGGCGGGGCTCGCGAACGCGATCACCATCATCCTCGGCATCGTCGCGACGACAACCATCGTTCTTGCAAGCGGTGTCGTGGCATAAAGAAAGCGCCCCACCAGCAACGAAGCCAGCAGGGCGCAAGGGAGCGCAATGCACGAGCGACGCCGAGGCAGCATCCCGCAAAGCGAAGCGCGCTAGAACTTCATGATGCCGAGCGACTGGGCAAGCGCGGTCACGAGAATGACCACCACGAGCACAGGTGCCACGTACTTCACCATGATCGACCAGGCTTTCGCCATCTTGAAGGGCGCGGAGATGCGCACCTCGTCGATGATCGTCTTCGGCTTGATGATCCAGCCAACGAAGACGCAGGTCAAAAGCGCAACGATCGGCATGATAACCGAGTTGGAGATGAAGTCGGCGAAGTCGAGCAGCGAGGAGCCTTCGCCTAGGGGCTGGATGAACGAGAGCACGTTGTAGCCCGAGTTGATGAAAAGCCCTGCCACCACGATGAACACGATGGTGATCACCAGAGACTTGCGACGCGAGTATCCCGCGCCGTCCTGAATGATGGAGACGCAGGTCTCGGTAAGCGAGATCGCACTGGTGAGCGCCGCGAAGAACACCAAGAGGAAGAAGATGAAGCCCACAATGGTCGCCACTTGACCCATGTCCGCGAACACCTCGGGCAAGATGATGAACATGAGCGAGGGACCGGAGTTCTGAGCGACAGCGTCGCCCGAGCCCATCGCGACAAACGCGGCAGGCACGATCATGAGGCCCGCGAGGAACGACACGCCCAGGTCAAAGAAGCCGATGCGCGTGACGGACTGCGTCAGGGACGCCTTCTTCTCGAGGTAGCTGCCGTAGGTGATCATGATGCCCATAGCGAGCGACAAGCTGTAAAACATCTGCCCGAGCGCGCCGATGACCAGTTCAGGCGAGAATTTCGAAACATCGGGCATCAGGTAGTACGCCGCGCCGTCGAGGGCCCCGGGCAGCGTCAGCGTGAAGATGGCGATTGCGATGGCCATCACGATAAGCGCGGGCATCAAGATGAGGTTCGCCTTCTCGATGCCGCCCTTCACGCCGCGCGCCACGACGATGAACGCCGCAGCCATGAAGATCAGCATGAAGACCGAGCTGTCGACGCCGTCGGTGATAAAGCTCGAGAAGAACGTGCCGCCGTCCGCCATAGCCGCAGGTCCAGCCGCAATATAGGCGAAGGCATACTTCGTCACCCAGCCGCCGATGATGCAGTAATACGGCACGATGATGAAGGGCACGACCGACGCCAGCACGCCGATGAACATGAATTTCTTCCCGAAATGGCGGAACGCGCCGATGGCCGAGAGGCCCGTCTTGCGGCCGATCGCCGTCTCAAGCAGCAAAAGCGACACGCCGAACGTGAACACCAGCACCAGGTAGGTGATAAGGAACGTGCCGCCGCCGTACTTCGCCGCCAGATACGGGAAACGCCACATATTTCCCAAGCCGACCGCCGAGGCGGCAGCGGCCAAGATGAACGCCCATTTGCCTGACCACGACGAGCGCGATCCGGTTTTCATTGATGCCATACTATTCCCTTTTCCAATCGTGCGGGCAAGCCGAGCGCCACGCATGCTTGAATCCTCCAATTCGGGCAATTTTACCTGAACGTTACGTATTCACACCCGAGAGAAGGGTATTCGGCCTCGCCCTTTCGCCCAGATGCGGTATCGCAAATGCGAAAGGGACGCTCGATAGGTCCCTCGAAATGGGGAGGAAACTCGACGAAGCGCGTTGCATATGGCTAACTTTTGCGTTATAAGTTAGCTGAATGCAACCTTAAAGGGCCGCGTGCGCCCCTTTTCGAGAAAGAACGACCATGGCAAAATCAACTGACCCCTACCTCGTCGTCGAGAGCCTCGCCAAGCACTACGGCGACGGCGAAGCCCGCGTCCAGGTGCTCGACGGCATCACCACCACCGTGAACCGCGGCGAGATTTGCGTTATGCTCGGTCCCTCGGGCTCGGGCAAGTCGACCTTCCTAAACCTCATTGGCGGCCTTGAGGACGCCGACGGCGGCACGATCTCGGTCGGCAACTGCGAGCTTACCGCGCTTTCGAGCAAGGATCTCGGCGAGTACCGCCGCCGCGAGCTCGGCTTCGTCTTCCAGTTCTACAACCTCGTGCCCGACCTCACCATCAAGGAGAATATCGAGGTCACGGCGCACCTCTCGGCAAATCCCCTGCCCTTGGAGGACCTTCTGCGCTCGCTTGGCCTTTGGGAGCACCGCAACAAGTTCCCGCGCCAGGTCTCCGGCGGCCAGCAGCAGCGCTGCGCCATCGGCCGTGCACTCGTGAAGAACCCGGGCCTCATCCTGTGCGACGAGCCCACGGGCGCCCTCGATTACAAGACCTCGAAAGAAGTGCTTGAACTCATGGAGCGCGTGAACCAGGAGTACGGCTGCACCGTCGTGATCGTGACGCATAACGCCGCCATCGCCCGCATGGCCGACCGCGTGCTGCGCCTGCGCGACGGGCGCTTAGCCGAAGACGAGGTCAACGACTCGCCTGTGTCCGCCTCTAAGCTCGATTGGTAGGCGCGCGATGACTCCTCTGGCCAGACGGCTCCCCCGCGAGCTCAAGCAAAACATCGGCAAGTACCTGGGAATCTTTTTGCTCATGTGCGGCGCAATCGCCCTCACGTCGGGCTTCCTGCTCGCCGCGCACTCCATCGGCTGCCTCATCGACGATATGCGCGACGAGTACACGATCGAGGACGGCCGCGTGATAACGGCGTTCGAGGCGACCGACGCCCAGCTCGAAGCGGCCGAGGACGCGGCCGATGGCGTCGGCGGCGTCACGTTCTTCAAAAACTTCTCCATAGATGCGGCCATCAAGAAGCCCACGGGCGACGACGGCACCAAGCGCACGCTGCGCACCTACAGCCACCGCACCGAAATCGACATCGCATCCTATTGCGAGGGCGCGAAGCCCCAGACAGACGACGAGGTCGCCGTCGACCGCGTCTTCGCCACGAACAACGAGCTCGCCATAGGCGACAAGGTCGAGCTTGAGGGGCGCGCCTACACCATCTGCGGCATCATGACCTTACCCGACAGCCAGGCGCTCTTCCCCAACAACTCCGACTTCACGGTGAACACCATCACTTTCGGCGTGGCCGAGGTCACAGACGCCGGCTTCACCGCACTCGAGGACGCCGGCGGCGCGCCCACCTACACTTACTCGTTCACCTTCAACGACCGCGACCTCTCCGTCGCCGAACGCACCGATGCCGAGAAGGACATGGTGGAGGCCTTAACGGATGCCGACGCGCGTGTGGACGACCTCATCGACGCCGACTCCAACCAAGGCATCGGCTACGCGCGCGATGACGTGGACGGCGACTCCGCCATGTGGACGACGCTGCTCGACATCATCATCGTGATCATGGCCTTCGTCTTCGTCGTGCTCAC
Organism: Ellagibacter sp.; assembly: GCF_048412355.1. NCBI lineage: Bacteria > Bacillati > Actinomycetota > Coriobacteriia > Eggerthellales > Eggerthellaceae > Ellagibacter > Ellagibacter sp. Next base: position 20,664 of record NZ_DBFSAP010000017.1, on the reverse strand, counting down.
CAACGCCACCATCGAAGAGGAGAGCGCCGTCATCGGTACGCTGCTCGCCAGCGGCTACCGCAAGCGCGAGATTGTCCTCCACTACCTCGCGCTTCCCGCCATCGTAGGCATCCTCGCGGCGGGCCTGGGGTGCGCACTCGGCGTCGCCTTCTCCACCGAGCCCATGCGCAACCTCTATTACGGCTCCTACAGCCTGCCGCCTTTCCACGTGTACTGGAGCTGGGAGATCTTCGTCAAATGTGCCGTGGTGCCCGCCGCTGCGCTTATCCTCATCACGCTTGTGGGGCTTCTTCGCAAGATGGGGAAAACCCCGCTGCAGTTTTTGCGCCACGAGGCCAGCGGAAAGTCAGGCACCAAGCGAGGCCTGCGGCTGCCCGAGCGCATGGGCTTCGTCGCGCGCTTCCGTCTGCGCGTCTTTTTGCGCAACCTCGGCAACTTCGCCACGCTCTTCGTGGGCATCGCCTTCGCCTCGCTGCTTCTGCTCTTCGGCCTGGCGATCCTCCCCACGATGACGCACTACGCCGACAACCTTGAGACGAGCCTCGTGGCCGAGCACCAGTACACGCTCAAGGCTCCGCTCGAGCTTGAGGGCACAGCTGAGCAGCGTGAGCAGTGGGCGGCGCTCGACCGCCTGCAATCCGTCGACGGCGCGCTTCTTTCCGCCGCCGAGGATGCGGAAGACGAGCTCGGGGACGCGGTAGACGCGGCCCAGGCGGCGGCCGATGCCCTCGCGACCTCGCCTAACGCCGACAACATGCAGGCAGCAAGCGCCGCACTCGATGAGGTCCAGGCAAAGAAGGACGTCCTCTACGCGAGCCTCGATGACATCGCAGATGCCCTCGGCTGCGACCGCGACGAGGCGATCGACCTCATCGACGACGTTTCCAACATCGACACCGACAACGACGACATCCATCCCATAAACACCACCGACAACGGCGCCGGGAAGATCGCACAGGCCGAGAAGTACGCCGTTTACCAGCTGCAATACGACCGCGGCGAGGGCAACGGCACCGAAACCGTGACCGTCTACGGCGTCTCGCCCGACTCGCGCTACTGGAAGGACCTAGACGTCGGCGACGGCCGCGTCGTCTTCGGCCGCGGGCTTCTCGATAAGTTCGGCTGGAAAGAAGGGCAGCAGGTCGACTTCCACGACAAGTACGAGGGCAAGAACTACTCCCTCGAGTACACGGGCGACGGCTCCGCCTGGGGCTCCAAGTCAGACATGAACGTCTACATGGCCATCGGCAACTTCAACGAGCTCTTCGGCAACGACGCCTCGTACTTCAACGGCTACGCGAGCAACGAGAAGCTCGACCTCGACGCGCGCTACTTCGCCGGCGACACCACGCCCGATGACATGCGCGCCGTGGGCGACCAGTTCATCGGCATGATGAGCGACCTGATCGGGATGATGGTCGGGCTCGCCGTGTTCATCTTCCTGCTGTTCATGTACCTGCTGACCAAGGCCGTGATCGACCGCAGCGCCCGCTCGATCAGCTACATGAAGGTCTTCGGCTACCGCGACGGCGAGATCTCGCGCCTCTACATCCGTTCGATCACGTTATGCGTGGCGGCCTCGCTCGTGCTGAGCCTGCCCGTGATCATCGGCTCGCTCACCGCGATCTTCCGCGCAATGTTGCTCGCCTACAATGGCAACATCGAGATCTACGTGCCGTGGTGGTCGATGGCCGAGTGCGCGGGCATCGGATTTGCGACCTACCTCGTCGTGGCGTTTTTGCACACGCGCTCCATCAAGCGCGTCAGCCTCGCCGAGGCGCTCAAGGTCCAGGAATAGAAGAAGCTCGCATGCGGAGGGGTCTTCCTCAAAGGAGGCGCCCCTCTTCGTGATTAGGGGCGTACTGAGGGAGCCCCATCAAGTCGAGCCTTTTCATCATCTTGCGAAGGAAACAGGGAGGGATAAGTCCGTTCACGAATCGACCGCGACCATGCGCCGAAGGCTGGCGTCGCAACTCCGCTTAAAAGAGACGCGGTTTTTACCGTACGCCCCTTGACAGCATCATCGGTATTCCTATACTTATGAACAGTTGCTCATATGTTTACATGAATGAGCGAGCAAAAGTCACGAAAGGACCCATCATGGCGGAAAGCCCCAATCACATCGTGCAGGAGGCAGAGTCTATCGTGAACGCCGCGAACACGCCTCATGCGAACTCCGCGGAGGCGCCCCGCACAAACAAGCCCTCCCCTTCCGGGGAAGCCTGTCCCTGCGGCTGCAATCGCGAGGAGACATCCTGCCTGTTCGACGAGATGCCCGACGAAGAGCTCCTCTACGACCTGGCCGATCTGTTCAAAGTGTTTGCCGACACCACGCGCATCAAGATTCTCTACGCGCTCATGGGGCACAGCCGCTGCGTCGCGGACATCGCCGAGATCGTCGGCGCAACGCAAAGCGCCGTGTCGCATCAGCTGCGCACGCTGAAGCAGGCCCGCCTCGTGAAATTCCAGCGTGACGGCAAAAACGTCATCTACTCGCTTTCCGACAACCACGTCTACACCATGCTCGCCCAAGGCATGACGCACATCTGCGAATAATAAGGAACCGACCGAATTCCGGCTCACATAAATCCCGAGGAAAGGACTCCCCCCATGCGTAAGTCGTTCAAGCTCGAAGACCTCGATTGCGCCAACTGCGCAGCCAAGATGCAGGACGCTATCAGCAAGATGCCCGGCGTCGAGAAGTGCACCGTCAACTTCATGATGCAGAAAATGACGCTCGTCGCCGACGACGCCCGTTTCGACGAAATCCTCGACGAGGCCCAAAAGACCATCCACAAGTTCGAACCCGACTGCAACATCGTCCGCTAATTCGGCCCCGACGCAAAGCAGTCCAAGTCGTCTGCGACGGCGCGTCAAAGCGACAGGTCGAATAAACAATCCCTCTCGCTTTTCAAGCAGAACCTGCCAAGAAGGCGAGACGGCTGCCTATCACGATTAAGCTCCCCACCAACTAACTCTTCGGCTGGGGCAATGGGATGGCATCTCGGCGACTCTTGAAAGCCATATAACGCGCGCGAAGCGCGCCGTATAAAGCATGAAAGAGCGCAGCGCATGAGGCGAAACGCAAAGCGTTTCGCCGAACAGCGAAGCGGGGAGCCGAGATGCCATCCCATTGCCCCAGCCGAAGAACGGACAGGCCTACCACCTATGAACAAAAAACAGATCAAATGGCGCAACCGCATCATTGTCGCGCTCATCATCTTCTTCGTCGTCTTCGCGGCAACGGAGTTCCTTCCGCTTGACGCGTGGCTCGGCAGCGAGACGAACGCCGTATACCTCGAGTTCGCGCTCTTCCTCATCCCCTACCTCATCGCCGGCTACGACGTCATCATCAAAGCCGTCAAGAACATCGGCCACGGCCAGGTCTTCGACGAGAACCTCCTCATGACCATCGCGACCGTCGGCGCGTTCGCCATGGTGTTTTTCCCTGAAACGGGGCCGCACATGGCAGAAGGCGCCGCGGTTATGCTGTTCTACCAGGTGGGAGAGCTCTTCCAGAGCTACGCCGTCGGTAAAAGCCGCAAATCCATCGCCGACATGATGGACATCGCGCCCGACTACGCGAACATCATGCAGGACGGCGAGCTTATCGAGGTCGACCCTGACGAGGTGGAAGTCGGCGACGAGATCATCGTGAAGGCGGGCGAGCGCATCCCCATCGACGGCATCGTCGTGAAAGGCGCGTCCCAGCTCGACACCGCGGCGCTCACCGGCGAAGCCGTTCCGCGCGTCGTCGAAGAGGGCGCCGAGGTGTTCTCCGGCTGCGTGAACCTGACCGGCGTGCTCACTATCCGCACGACGAAACCCTTCGACGAATCGACGGTCAGCCGCATCCTTGAGCTTGTCGAGAATGCCTCGGAGAAGAAGGCGCGCACCGAGAACTTCATCACGCGCTTCGCCCGCTACTATACGCCGATCGTCGTCATCGTAGCGCTGATCCTCGCCGTTGCCCCGCCGCTTCTCGGCGCTGGCGCCTGGTCGGACTGGATCTTGCGCGGGCTCACGTTCCTTGTCGTGAGCTGTCCCTGCGCGCTCGTCATCTCCGTGCCGCTGTCGTTTTTCGGCGGCATCGGCGGCGCCTCGAAGTGTGGCATCCTTGTGAAGGGGTCTAACTACCTCGAGACCCTCGCCAAGGCCGAGACCGTCGTCTTCGACAAGACGGGCACGCTCACCAACGGCACCTTCAACGTCGTCGCCGTCCATGCGGAGGCGGGCGTCGACCCCGATCTCGTCCTTTCCTTCGCAGCATATGCCGAGACGTACTCCGACCATCCCATCGCGCTGTCGGTGAAGGCCGCCTACACGGGCGAGATCGACCGCGCGCGCATCAAAGACGTCAAAGAGGAAAGCGGGCATGGCGTTCGCGCCCAGGTCGATGAGCACATCATCGCCGTCGGCAACGAGAAGCTCATGATGGCAGACAACATCGCCTGGCACGAGTGCGAGCTTACGGGGACCATCCTGCACGTCTCGCTCGACGGTTCCTACATCGGCCACATCGTCATCGCCGACGTCGTGAAGGACGACGCCGCGGAGGCCATCGCAAACTTGAAGGCGGCCGGGGTGAAGCGCACCGTCATGCTCACCGGCGACCGCGAAGACGTTGCGCGCGCCGTCGCCGAGAAGCTCGGAATCGACGAATACCGAGCCTCGCTTCTCCCACAGAACAAGGTCGAGGAAGTCGAGCGGCTCATCAACGACACATCGAGCAAGGGCACGCTCGCGTTCGTGGGCGACGGCATCAACGACGCGCCGGTGCTCACGCGCGCCGACATCGGCATCGCCATGGGGGCGATGGGTTCGGATGCCGCCATCGAGGCCGCCGACATCGTGCTCATGGACGACAGGCCCTCCGACATCGCGCGCGCCATTCGCATCGCGCGCAAGACAATGGGCATCGCCTGGCAGAACATCATCTTCGCACTGGGAGTGAAGCTCATCGTGCTCATCTTGGCTGCGCTCGGCATCGCCAACATGTGGCTCGCCGTGTTCGCCGACGTGGGCGTCGCAATCATCGCCATCCTGAACGCGATGCGCTGCATGAGCGTGAAAAACCTCTAGGAACCAAAACAGTTCGGCAACGCAACCAGGCGCGGGATGCCCTCAGGGCCATCCCGCGCCTGTAAAGTTATCCCTTCGCCTGAGCGCCCTTGAGCTCAAACGGCATCGGGTCGTCCTGCCCGCGCCAGTTCGCAACATCGAACTGGCAAGTCCAGTGCCCCACTGCACGTATGGCGAGGGCGCAGGCCAACACGCCGAGAAACGCTGCGAGCAGAGCGATTGCCAAAGCGACCAGTATCAAAATCATCGCTGCCGCCACGATGAGCAAGAACGAGGCGTCGTTCGCAGAAGCCCCCATGTTCGCGAAAAACGACACGCAGAGGATGCCGGCGAAGATCACGACGGAGATCGCAAGGGCAATGGCGATGCCCACGACGATCGAGACGATTAGCCACATGCCGAGTATGCGAAGGATTCCCTTGAAATCGTGGCGCATCATCGCCCAAATTCGCGAAACCTGGAAGCCCGCAGAGAGGCGTCCGTAAATCGACATCCGCATCGTGCCGACCCACTTGAACAAGGTGACGATGAACGAAACCGCACACAGCACGGCAAACGAGAACAACGACAAAAGCCCCGACACCAAGCCGAGGGGCGCAACCGTCTGGTAAATCGAGTGGACATCTCCCCAGACGAACGCCGAACCAGCGAAACTTCCCGACGAAATCAGGCCACCCACGCTCTGGAGCACGCTCATCACCACAGCGCACACCACAGCGATCACTGCCGCAAAGAAACCTCGCGAATACAGCGTCCCATCGGCGTTCTCGAAGATTCTTTCAGGAAGTGGGGCGTGCACGCCCCACGCCATATCGCGCGCCCATCCCCACAGATAGCCCGCAATCACGATCCAACCGAACACGGGGATAAAGGATAAAAGCGCCAAAAGGAGAATGCGCGTTACCCAATGCGGCGACTGGGTAACATCGCTCCATGCCGTCTTGAAATACCCTCGCTGCATCGGTTGCTCCTTTCTCGGTCGGTCCCACTATAGGGCATCGGCATGACAAAGCCGCGCGCCCGTTACCAGGGCGTAACCGAGAGAGGCGCAGCAGAGCGCATCACCGCCATCTCCCCGATGCAATCGAAGGAGAAGCCTCGAAGAAAGGCGCGAGGGACATCAAGGGGAAACGGCGGCGGCCAGGTCAGGCTCTCCTCGCCGCCTCTTTTTCGATACCGAAGACAACTGCGAGCAAAAACTATGTCAGGAACTTCTTCGTCAGGCCGGCTCGTGTTTGCGTATCGGTCTTCTTGTAGATGGAAGTCAGATGCTTTTGCAGCATGCGGAGCGAGATATCCATCTCGGATGCGATTTCCTTGAGAGCCCGCTCGTCGGCGGTGACAAGAACAAGCACCTCAGCCTCGCGCGGCGTCAAGCCGTATTCCTCAACGAACGCCGTCGGGTCGACCGCAGAACGCGCCTCCCCTTCAAGCACCGCGTCAAGGCGAAAGGCCCCCGAGGCAAAAAACACGATGATAATCGCCACGAACAAAACTATGCAGACCGCGACCATGAGGATGAGGCCCCCCGTCTGGATAAGGGCCAAGGAAGGCGCGACTATCACGAAAGCGCAAGCGTTGTTGATCGCGCGGCCCATTCCCGCCCACAGGGCAGGCCGCCGCGTTTTCGGCGCCATAAGCATGAAACTCGCCGTGAAATAGGTGACGAAGAAGCCGGAAGCGAGGTAGAACAGGACAAGTCCCCAGAACAGACCGCCATTCGTTTCGGCTGCAAGGATGGCGATGGTCGAGAGCAGAAGCACGCAGAACATGATAAAGTTCATATAGCGGCGCTGCCGTATATCGAATAGCGCGCCAGCCGCGATGGCGCTTACCGCAAGGAGAAGCCTTGGCCAGCTTCCCACGTCAAGATCCCCACCGGCGTCCGCGAGCGTAACGATGTTGTCGAGCGTTACGAACATGAGCGAGACGAGCGCCACGATTACCGAAAGCCAGAGGGCGCCCCGAAGGGAAGCGCTTGGGCAAGTCGCTCGCGCGCCTAACGCATTCGAAACGTTTTTCCCGCTCAGCTTGTCACGCACATCCCGCTCGCTTGGCATCGGCCCACCTGAGACCCGGGTCGCACCGTCGCAGCGTCCGCCCGCAAAGCATCGACGGCAAACCACAAGGAGCGCAGCTGCGCCGACGGCGAGAGCGATCGATGCTGCAAGGCGATCCGAGAACGCCGCGTTGGCGACGAACTGCATGGCGATTCCCGCGGCGTAGGCAATCCCAACCAACAGCGCGGCATGATTGAACCCCGCAATCTTGCGAGACGCCGCCCAATGGACAGCTCCTCCCAAGACTCCCAGCAAATAGAAGCAAATCGCACCGATGAACTGCATCAACAGCAGGCTAGACTGGGCGAACAGGACAGCGATGCCGTCAAATCCCACAACCATAGACGCAATCGAGCAACCCAAACGCACCCTTCGCGGCGTTCGGGAAAAAGGCTCGAAACAGCAAAAGCCCACAGCACTCGCGCCGAGTATCATGCCCTGGTTCAAAACGACATCGGCCGGGGACATGAAGCTGGCGAGCGTCGCATCGAAGAAATACTCGCCACCGAGAAAGACGAAGTAGAACAGGGCAAGCGCCATCAATTCCCAAGCATGTGTTTTGAGGCTGGCGGTCATGAGCTCCTGTGCGCGAGGCGATAGTTGAAAACTGCTTCCCCATTATACCAATGGCGAGCGAATATCGAGGAAGGACGGGGACACTATCCGCAACTGGCGCCTCGATCGTCGGAGATACTCATTAGCTTCCTACAGGTCTATGAGAACCCCGTGTCGGGCCGCACCCACTTCCCGTCATTTTCCTATTTCTGAATACCGCCAGCTCAGAGGTTTGCAAGAACGCCTGGTTCGCATAGACGAACCTTCCCGCCCGATACCCGTCAAGGCAAACTTGATTATGTATGAGCAGGACCACGCGCGAACGTTCTCGGAGAGGAGCAATCATGCCGCAGAAGAGAAGAAGACACTCCCGGTCCCTTGCCAAAATCGGAGCCTCGGCGCTCTCCCTTTTGCTCGTCGCGAGCATGTGGCCCGGCATAGGGTTTGCCGACGACGTCCAAGCGGGAAGCGGCGAACCGGAGAACGCCCAGCAAGAAGCAGCGCCAAGCGAGCCCTCCCCCCTTGGAAAGGTCACCATTCCCGAAAACTCATTCGGATACGACAGCCAAATCAGCCTAGCCAGCCAAAACGAGGGCAAGGAGGGAGCTTCGACAACCGGCGAAGGCAACGCATCCGCCGATGGCTCCGCCCAAGCAGCTGGGGAAGGTGTCGCATCCGAAGCGGGCGTAACCCCGGAAGAGGCCGATCCCATTGTCCCAAAGGGGGATACCGGAATCGGCCCGAACCCTTTCAAAGCAGAGGCAAACGCGCAGCCTGTCGCCAATTACCCGAACTACGATAAGTACGACGAGACGTCCGACCCCGGCCTAAACGCCACCCTGTGGAAAACGTCCACCGGCTGCGAGGGAATCAAGAAGTGGGCAGGCACGCTCATCCAGGATAACGGCTATTGGGACCAGCCAGGATGGAGCTTCGAGTGCGGATGGAGCGCACCGGATCCCCCTCACCCAGCAGAAGTCTACGGACGCGTGGAGCACGGTTACTCCAACACCGTTGACGGCACCGAACAAGATGTGGTCTTCGCAGAAGGCGATGCTGGCCTCACCTCGCTCGATCTGAGCGCTGTCTTCGACGGCAGCTATGACGTGTACATGAGCTATGGGGCGTTTGAGTACAACCAAATCGAGTCCCTCACGATCCCCAGCTTCGTGAAGTCGCTCGGCGAGAGCAGCTTCAAGCAGGACGGCACGTTCCCCCGCCTCTCGTCCCTCACCTTCGAAACCGACGCGCAAGGAAACGGCATCGAGGAGATTGGGTATGGAGCGTTTCAGAGCTGTGACACCTTGGCCGGGCAAGAGATGATCGCACTCCCGTCGTCGCTCAAATATCTTGACGGCGGGGCATTTTCGTATTGCGGGGCTCTCAACGTGAGACTTGACAATTCCGACATCCGCTTCGGTGACAAATCTTCAGACGGCGAGACCCCCAGCTGCCCCTTCGACGAGGGGACGACCATCTACGCCTATAAATACAAGTCGGACGGCACCGAATCAGATCCTTACCGGCTCTCGCAAAGCCACAGCGGCAATATCTACCACTACGTTTGGATCGACAAGGTCGCCATCGAGGGAGCAATCGAGCTTCCTGCCGGCGTAAGCGCGCAGGATGTCGCAATCACGCTCGAGCAAGGGGAAACCACCCCTATCACGTTAAACGACGACGGCACGTTCTTATGCAATAGCGCTCTTCAGGCAGTCGAAGCCGTCGTGTCCATTCGCATCCCCGGGTATTACGAAGCGACGTTCGGCAGATCGGCATCGCTTATGCAAGGCGCCTGGAACCTCGGCACGATTTCTGCCGGCACTTTTAAGGAAGTTCCCGCAACTCGCTCCTTCACCCTGAGCATCACGCAGAAGACGGGCCAGAAGGACGAATACGGCAACGACACGCTCGCCTCCATCACGGACCAATCGAAGCTCTCATATACCCTAAAGCGCAACGGCGTTAATCTGACCTGCGGAGAAAACGGAGACTATGAGATTCAAGGCGGCAGGCTCGTCCTATCCGAAGCCCTTGCCAGCGAAACGGGAATCCTCGACCAGCTCTCCTTGGAAATCGTGCCCGACGACTCGCTTAAACTCTCGTCCGCGGTCGCCGAATACGATGCGGAGTTGGGAGGCTTCAAGGCAACCCTCCCCTCGTGGGGAGACGTCGCCATCACCACCAACGCATCGTTTATCGGTCGAAGTCACGTCATGGTCTTCGATGGCATCGACGAGAATTCTCGTTGCGTCTTCGACGACTACTCCTCGGTCAGCTGGCAAAACAGCCAAACCGACCCAAGCTGGATCGCGCAAACTGGGAAATTAAAGCAAGGCACCTACACGATTGTCGCCTTCAAACCAACCGACACGGAGTTCAGTGCGCCGAAGCTTCACTCGATCGACGGGCTTGGAGTCCCTTATGCGCAAACGACTGTCGAGGTCAACGACGATGAAACGACGCATGTCGAGCTCGGTGTCCCTGACTTCGATATGCAGTATGCGCTCGCGAAGATGGGCGTTAAATCAGCAAGCGCGAAGGTGTCCGCAAGCACGATCGTCGTCGGTGTCGAAATGATCGTCGAGGTCAACTTCGAGATAGAAGAGTGGGCAGGCACTCGCATCTCGCTCGATATCCCCTCCTCGGACTACTATTCCGATGCCGCCAGCGCCGCCTTCAAAGACGGCGGTCAGGCATATGTCGACAGCCAACAGGAATGCCTCTGCATCGATATCCCGCAGGAGGTAACGTCCGATACGCTCTATATCGCCCTTATCCCGGAAAAGGAGAAATCGTACTCCATTCCCGTTTCCCTATCCAACAACGGGCGCACAACCCACATCGGCAATCTCTTCTTCCAGGCATTGGGAACCTACGTCCAAGTACAAGGCGATTGTGTGGCTCTGGCAGGAAACATCGCCACCGCATATGCCGCGCCCTATTCCGACGTCGAGCTCTTCATCGGCGGACAGAGCGTCGGGATGGGAACCACCAATTCCCTTGGCCGCGCAAACATCTCGTTCGACATCCCTGAGGACACAGCGAGCGGCCTTTTGCACGGCGACAACGTGAAGATCGAGATAGCAGCAGGAGAATCGACCAACTACACGAACTGCGCCTACCGCCCCGCAGCGCAAATATGGTCCTTCAAGATCACGAACAAGGGGGAAACCCAGAATCGAATCACCGAAGGAAAGGAAAACGACGAATACCTGACAGTCCGGCACCAGCTCCTTTCGAGCCAGTGTGCATACTGGACGTTCGATGTCACGGTGAAGACCAACGGACAGGACATCAACGCAGAAAAGATGCTCATGATGTACGTTGAGTGCGCAGACGGGAACACCGTGCTCGTCCCGCTCAACCTGAAGTCAAGCTCGGGCGATGAGATGCGCTTTGTTGGCGAATACGTCGATGAAGCCTACCTTAACTTCCTCGACACCTATTCGGGATCCAGCATCGCCGCGACCTCAGAGCTAGAGCAGGCAGGCGTTTTCATCCCCGAAAGCTACCATTTCAGCAGCTTCTCCCTCTCCTACAAAGCGAACCTCGACGACCTCGATGACGAGGATTACCAAAAGCGCATCAAGGAGCGCGCCGAGCAGGAGGCAAGCGAACGCCAGGCGTACCTGACGGCAATCCAGGAAGAGTACATGAAAAACGGCGGTAACAGCGAAGCCGAGGCGATAGCCGAGCAGACCGACGCCATGCTCGGCGCGATTGTCGATACCCTGAAATCGCGCGACGACGCGAACAGCGCCGAGGTGCAGGCGGCCATCGCGGATATCGAGGCCTTGCGGCCCAATTTTCAAGACATCACCGGCCGCCTGTTCGAGCCGACGGAAGATGACTGGATTCCCAACATCGAAAAACGCTTCTACACAGGAGAATTCGTGAGCCTTGAGACGCCCTCACTACCTTCCGATGGGGACATCGCAGCCTGGGCGGAGGCTTTAGGGACAACCGAGGAAGAGCTTAAAGCCGACCTCATCCAGTTTGATCAAGCAATGATCCAAGACGCAGCGATCGCCAGGGAAACGCAGCGGACGTTCTCCCGCGCAATCGACAACATGAGCGAGAAGCTCGGCGTCGGCAAGCCGAGCGAGTCGGGATCTCCCTACACCTTCATGGACGATAACCTCGAAAAACACCTGAATGGGTCCTTGACCGTATCCGATAGCGACACGACCAAGGGCGACCTCATCTTCTCGTCGACGCAGGGTCGTTTCACCGGGGAGATGTTCGTAACCGATTCTCAGAGGAACGGCACGGGCGGGAAGACCCCCGGCATCTTTACGGGATTCTCCACACGCGTGACGGAAACCGCCCCCGAAGGCGTGAGCGCGAGCCCAGGAACCAGGGGGATTTCCCTTGAGGGCAAGCCAGGCGACAATACCCGTGTGTCGAGCTATACCGCCGACTTCGACGCCAACCACGAGCACCACGACGGTGCAGTAGTCGATGCTCTTTGGGGTGCAGGCTTAAATGTCATAGGGGCAGGATTGGACGAAATCTCGCAACCGGCAGGCGAATGGGCAGCAAGCAAGCTGGTCGGCAAGGTTCTTCCGAACCAGCTGTTCCTGAGCAGGCATATCGTCAACTGGAACCCCATCATCAACAAGATCAACACGTACTCCAACCTGAACCTCGCCCGAATCGAGGCGCAAACGACCGCCTCCGCGGCGAGCATCTCGCAGCAGATTCAGGGCAGCATATCCGCGATCGCCCTCGCGGGAAATATCGTGGGAATGAATCGCACGACGGACTCCTGGTGCTCTTCTATGAGCGAGCTTGGCGACATCGAGTCCGATATCGAGCAGATCAACTCGTGGATTCTCTACTACAAGCAGGTCAACCCCTGCGACAGCGACTGCACCCGCTGTCTCAACGCGCTCTTCGCCGAGCGGGACGCGGCCGAAAAGTACCGCGATTACGTGAAGGCGGATGACGACCACAACTGGTTCGATATCAAGACGAACCTCTGGTCCTCCTTCCTCAATGCCGCTGCCAGCGCCTGCTCCATCAGCAGCTACTCCGCAGGAACCGGCAAGGTTGCAGACGTGATGAACAAGGGATTCGTCGCGCTGGACGTCACGTCCACGAGCGTGCATCTATACCGAGCGCCTTGGATGGACGCAGCAAAGAACGAGTACCTCGAGGCAAAGGCCTACCGCGAAAGCGTCTGCAAGAGCACGAAGAAGAAGATTCAGGATGAGAAGGAAGAGATTGCAAGGCTTCGCAGCCTCATCGACTGGGATCGCTTCTACGGATCGAAGATCATCATCGACCCTTCGGGAATCGTCTACGAGGGCGTGACCTCGAATACCGTCGAGGGCGCAACGGCCACTATCTACCACGCCGACGATGCCCAGGGCACGGGCGCCGCCCCTTGGAACGCAGCCGATTACGAGCAGGTAAGCCCGCAGGTGACCCGCGCCGACGGCTGCTTCCAATGGAACGTCCCCACCGGCTACTACCAAGTCCGCGTCACGAAGGACGGCTATACGGCCGCCCAGACCGAATGGCTCAGAGTCCTACCCATCAGAACAGGGCTCGAGATTCCTCTTGTATCGACTGCGGCGCCGGAAGCGAGCGCCGTCCGAGCCTACCCCGATCGAGTGGAGCTTGAGTTCAGTCAGTATATGAAGACGAGCTCAAAGGTGAGTATCGACGGTTTGGGCGATGCGGTCCGCGATACCACCTGGTCGGGCGTAGAGACATCCCCTGAGGGTGTTGAGCTCGCAAACATGCTGACCATCTATTTGAGCGAGCCGCTCGAGGAGGGGGCGACGATAACACTTACCCTGCAGGGCGCAGAAAGCTACAACGGTCAGATGCTCGGCGGGCAATCCGGATGGACGCAGGATCTGACCGTCGCAAAGCACCCTGCGAAGTTGTTCGCCAACTACGAAAACGCGATATCCGTGCAAAGCGGCGAGACTGCCAACGTCGTCGTGAACGTGGCATATGCCGATGGCTCCCCCGTCGAGATGCAGGGCGTCACCGTCACCATCGGTTCCGACAGCATCGCAACGCTCTCGGGAGCCCAGACCGGATCGCGCGAGATTCACTTGACAACCGACGCAGAGGGTAAGGCGACTTTCCTCTTAACCGGAGATTTGCCTGGCCTTACGCAACTGGCCATCTCCGCCGACGGCACGCCGCTCTCCAAGACGCTCGACGTCCGTACAACCTCGGAGGAGAGTCAGCCCACAAGGCCAACCGCCGAAATAGCATCCTTCACGTTCGGTCCCACGTCCCCGAAGGAGAACAGCGCTACGGTGCCGATGGGCTCGATGCTTATTCTGTCAACGCCGACGGAAGGCGCAAGCATCTACTACACCACCGACGATACCTGCCCGTGCAAGCCGGAGGGCTCACGAAAGCTCTACACCGGGCCGATTCCCGTGAACAGCAGCGCGAAGTATCGTATTGCCGCATATAAGGATGGCATGTCGTTCGACAACTACAGCGAACGACTCAACCTGACCTTGACCGTCGTGGATTCAGGACCCGTAACTCCTCCCACGCCCGATCCCCCCGACGTGCCTGTATTCCCCGATGTGGATTACAGCGAATGGTACGGTGACGCGGTGACCTTCATCGCGAGCAAGGGCCTCATCACTGGTTACACCGACGGTCCACAAGCGGGTCTTTTCGGCATAGGCGACACGCTCACCCGCGCACAATTTGCGACAATCCTGTGGCGCAACGCCTGTCCCGACGAATATGCAACGTACGACCCCACGACAGCCGTGGACACGACGGGAATTGAGGGATCGGCCAGCGGAATGTACTACACTGCAGCCGCTAACTGGGCAGTCAGGGAAGGCATCATCACCGGCTTTGAGCAGCCAGATGGCACGTTCGACTTCGCCGCCGACAAACCTGTCTCCTTCGAGCAGATGATGACCATCATCGCACGAACCTACGCCTCCTTAAACGATCCCGCGGCGGAAGGCGACCTGTCCGCCTTCGTCGACGGCGCCGACGCGAGCGAGTGGTCGTTCCGAGCCCTCGCGTGGGCGCACGGAAGAGGCCTTGTCACAGGATACGATGAACCTGATGGCAAGTACCTGCGCCCTGGCGAGCCCGTCAAACGCGAGCGCGCGGCGATGGTGCTCATGCGCGCCTTCCAGCTTGGCATCATGGAGTAGAGCGTCCTTAAGTCCCCTCGGGGAGGGATTGCCCTCCCCGAGGATTGACGCTCAACTATCGATGATGCGGTGAATGCAAGTTTGCCTGAACAACATCAGCAGCAGCCTCGAAGCCAGCCCCATGTCGAGAGGCACGCTCGCGGCTAGTCGATTTCAACCCGTTGCGCTGCACCATTTTCTGCGCAAAAAAAGACCCTCCCGAAGGAGGGTCTTTCTAACTGCGAATCTAAAAAGAGTCGAGTTACTTGAGGGTGACAGCAGCGCCAGCCTCTTCGAGCTTGGCCTTGATTTCCTCAGCCTTGTCCTTGGCAACGCCTTCCTGGATAGCCTTAGGAGCGTTCTCGACAACTTCCTTGGCTTCCTTGAGGCCGAGACCGGTGATCTCGCGGACAACCTTGATGACAGCGATCTTGTTGTCGCCGAAGCCCTCGAGGACGACGTCGAACTCGGTCTTCTCCTCAGCAGCAGCAGCGCCAGCAGCCGGAGCAGCAGCAACGGCAACAGGAGCAGCAGCGGACACGCCAAAGGTCTCCTCGATGTCCTTCACGAGCTCGGAAGCCTCGAGCAGGGACATCTCCTTCAGAGCCTCAATAATCTCTTCGCGAGTAACAGCCATGTTAGTTTCCTTTCAAAGGGGCCGGGACCTTCCCAGCCGAATGTTTTCGTTACGCGGCGTCTCTCAGGCCGCATGAGCTGATGCTAGGCAGCTTCCTTCTGGTCGGCCACAGCCTTGGTGACCTGAGCCAGACCGCGCGGCACGCCAGCGATGGCGGTCGCGAGACCCTGAGCCACACCGTTGATAGCAGCAGCGATGTGAGCGTAGAGCTCTTCGCGGGAAGGCAGAGAAGCGATAGCTTCCACCTCGGCAGCAGAAACGGCAGCGCCGTCCATGATGCCACCCTTGATCTCGAGAACGTCGTTGCTCTTGGCGAACTCCTTGACAGCCTTAGCAGCAGCCGCCACGTCGTCACCGCAGAACACGAACGCGCTCGGACCCTGGAGCATATCGTCGAGCGTCGGCAGCTCGGCGTCAGCCAGAGCGATGTGCATGAGGGTGTTCTTGTAAACCTTCATGACAGCGCCGGCCTCACGCACGCTGCGGCGAAGCTCCTGGATCTGCTTCACCGTAAGGCCGCAGTAATCCACGACCCACACCGCGGAAGTAGCCTCGAGGTCCGCCTTGACGTTGGCGAGCATTTCTTGATTCTTTGCGTTGGGCATTCGTACACCTCCTTTTCCTCAAACTCGAGTTCCGCCCCTTGGGGTGGAGCCGCGTTCGAAGAAACGAAAACGACCCCCACCGTCACAGGACAGCAGGGGTCGTCAAAGCTCAACGCTTAGATAACCACCTCGGCGGGCCGCATTTTCATGCGATTAAACCTTTCGGTGCCTGCTGTCTTGGGCAGCGGAACAATTTCATCTTGCACTGCTTTTATGCAGCCCTTATATGATACGCATCTACACCGTGGTGTCAACGCTTTTCTGCTCAGGCCCCGCCGTCTTCACACTGTCGATAGATTGAGCGGGAAATGCCGTCGTGCCAGCATCGATGTAGGTGAAGGAAATCTCATCGCCAGCCGAGTAGGCAACAATCTCGAGCATACCGGGCAGCGGGAAATCGTAGATCGAGGAATCGCCCTGAAGCGTCACATAGTAGTGAGAATTCCCCTCGATGACCGCCTGCGCCATCGTCGCGATGATGCCCTTGGCCTGCTTCACGTCCGTCGGCATGGAATCTCCCGTGTCGACGCCGTTCGTCGCGAGAAGGGCCTCGTAGGACTTTTGACACTCCGCGACCGTATCGCCAACCGCCACGTTCTGGTAGCGCTGGATGTCGATCATCGCGAACTTCTTCACGAGTCCCGCGCTGTCCTTGAGCGCCATGAAGTACGTCGGTTGGTTCGCCACGTTGATAAGTAGCGGGAACGTTGCCGTGTAACGCAGATTCTGAACCTGGCCCTCGGCGGATTGCATCGCCGACTCTTCCGTAGCGCCCGCAACCGAATAGAAGTGCGACTCGGCCGTGCGCTGATTCACCAGCACGAACCCGACGATGGAGTTGTCGGCCGTCGCCGAAGTGACGCCGGTGTAGACCCACACGTCGTCGTCTTTCGCGATGTAGTTGTAGCCAACGTTTCCGTCGGTACCGGGAGTGGTCTGAACCACGTTCTTCTGGCCGAGCCAGCTATTGAGCCAACCGTCCTTGTAGGCGCCCGACCAGTTGTACTGCTCGATCAGAAGCTCTGCAGGATATGCGCGGTCTACCCATTCAGGCACCTCATCGATCGAGATGTCGGTGCACTCGCCCGTCGTCGCGTTCACCATGACGACGCGGTCGATGGTCGTACCTCCGAACAGGCCGATCGTACGCTTCTGCACGGGGCAGATCCACCACGGGTGGCCATCCTCGTCGATCTCGAACGACTTCTCGTCAAACATGTAGAAGGGGTACTTCAGCTGCACGTAACGGTCGATGTTGCGCGCAAGCGGCTCTGACTGGGAATAGAAGATGGCGTTGTCGCCGAGCGTCACGATTTGCGCATCTTGCGTTGTCATGTCAACAAGCGCATACGCAGGAATGCCCGTGCCACGGTTGGTGAACCACTTGAACAGGTCGGCATACCCGAGCGGGCTCACACGAACCGGCGTTCCCTGGTAGTTGATCTGGCTGTAAAGCGAAGAGATCTCGAACTGGCTGACGTACTCGGGAATCGACCCCATCTCGCGATTACCGAGAAGAATCGCGGAATCACGGTCGATCACTGGAATCTCGGAGTAGTTCACCTCCTGAATGTCGGAGGCGAAATCGTGGTCGACGGTATTGAGCACCGTGGCGTATTTCGCCGCGTTGCCCGGGAAAAGCGACAGCGACATCAGCGCACCGATAATGCCCACGCAAGCGACGGCGACGGGGATGAAGGAGAGCACCTTAAACGTCTTCGCCTTGCCCTCGTTGCGCTCGGCGCGCTTACCCTTCCCCTCCTTGTAATTCGAGGAGCGCACGCGGAAGAACAAAAACGTCGGCAGCAAGATGAACACCGCAATGAAGAACCAGGTGTCAACGCTATGGATGTTGATAGGCGGATGGAACCACCAATAGGCGGCAAGAATAACGACAATAAGCACGATGACCGCAACGATAATCGCCTTCTTGCTCCACGATTTCATGTTCTCGATGACGTGCGGCATCTCGACATGCGGCGCCTTCGGCCCATCCGACCCGCGAGAAGACCCCGCGTCGGCAGCCTTGGCCGAGTCGTCCGCATCGGAGCCGCCGCCAAAAGGCGAGCCGAACGAATCGGTATTCATGCCGGATTGCTTAAGCGCCTCGAGCAAAGCGTCAAGTCCCGATGATTGCTTCAAACGTATCCCTCCTTGATAAGGTAATTTTCCCCACTATACACGAAAATGCCCAGTCCCTCGCGAGACCGAGCATTTCCGTTACCGTCCTTTTACCATCGAGAAGATGGTGAGTGCGATCTACTTAGCGAGAGCCGCGACCAGCGCATCGGTGAACTCCGTGCAGCTCGCCGCAGGCTTGTCGGAACCCGTCAGATTACGAATATCGCCCGTCAGGCATTCGCCAGCGGCGTAAACTTCGGTGACCGCGCGACGAATACGGGCCGCAGCTTCGAGCTCGCCGAGATGGTCGAGCATCATCGCGGCAGAGAGGATCTCCGCCGTGGGGTTCGCCTTGTTCTGCCCCGCGATATTGGGAGCAGAGCCATGAACCGCCTCGAACACGGCATATTCTTTGCCGATATTCGCACCCGGGGCAATGCCCAAGCCACCGACAAGACCCGCTGCCAGGTCACTTGCAATATCGCCATACAGGTTCGGGAAGACGACGACATCGAACTGCGAGGGGTCGGTGACCATGTTCATGCAGAAGGCGTCAATGATGCGGTCGTCGAAGTCGACGCGACCCTCATATTCCTTGGCCACCTCGCGCGCGACGCGAAGGAACAAACCATCGGAGTACTTCATGATGTTTGCTTTGTGAGCAGCGGTAACCTTCTTGCGACCGTGCTTCAGCGCATACTCAAACGCATATCGAACAATATCCTGCGAAGCAGTAACCGAAATCGGCTTGACGGAGATGCCAGAGTCGGGGCGAATAGTGCCCGCACCCTCTTTCGCGCAAAGGTCGATCAGCTTCCGAGCGCCTTCGGAGCCTTCCTCGAACTCGACGCCAGCATACAAATCCTCGGAATTCTCGCGGACAATCACCAAGTCAACGTTGTCGTAACGACCACCAGCACCGGGAAGCGAAACGACGGGGCGCAGGCAAACATAAAGGCCGAGCGTCTTGCGAAGCGCAACGTTCACGCTACGAAAACCAGTGCCAACGGGAGTCGTGATTGGCCCCTTGATGGCGACTTTGTTGCGCTTGACAGCCTCAATGGTGGAATCAGGAAGCGGGGTGCCCTCGGTTTCAAGGCAATGCGCGCCTGCCTCAGCAATCTCCCAATCGATTTCCGCACCACAGGCCTCGACAACGCGCTGCATAGCGGCCGAAGTCTCAACGCCGATTCCATCACCGGGAATCAAGGTCACCGTATGACGAGCCATAGCTCCTCCTCACAAACCCGTCGCAAACGCGACTTAAACGAATACGCTTCAAGGATAAGCATAGAAAAGAACGTCGGATGTTACATTGTAGTCGACGGCACAAATAGGCTAGGACAGGTTCTCGACGATGGTCGTCGCCTTCCGTCTCAAGGCGCCGCGCCCGTTCTTCGAGTCGAACAACATCCGCTCAGCAAGCTCGGATTTCACCGGCTCCGAAAGATGCCCCGTAGAGAAATCGACAAGCGAATTCAACATATCCTGGAACTCAAGGTCGCCATGCCAGCATTGAATGCCCTCATCAACAAGCGGCCAGACACGTTCAGAATTTTGCTCGGAAATCGCGCCGAACTTGCAGAGGAATCGCATCGCAGCAAGATGCAGCGGACCGCTCTCCTCGTCGAAAAGCGCGTTCTCCGCCCCATCGATGGCGTCAATGCAAAGCGAGGCATCAACATCGCAAAGACGAGTCAGCACGTCAAGGCATTCCCAGCGCGTCTGCGCCTCAGGACGAGATAGTGAATCGACAAAAATCTGGCTATAGCCGGAAACCGCAGCGGCGTCGGAATGGGAAACCGCTGCGAGGACCTGTGCAGCCTGCTGTCGAGATCGACGCGTCCCATTTGCCAATGCATTTGCAATCTTGTCGAGCGTCTCATGGTCGGAGACGCACGACGCAGCGAGGTTCAGAACAGTTTCACTATATTCAGCCACGAAAAGTCAGTCCTCTCAAACATACACACTAAAATTAATTCATATTGTACCTGTAGATATACAAGTAAATGCAAATGAGCGGACAAACAACATGGTGAGCCAAAGAAACTCAATAATAGAAAGCGAAATAATGCTTGAAGAAAGCCTGGCAACCTTTTTGGAAACTGACAAACTTGCAGCACAGCGCAGCAAACTCGCCGTATGGCCGCAAGAAGCGCGCGAACGGTTAAAACCCGCAGCAGGATACCGTAAAAGAATAGGCGGCGATTGGATTCGGCCGGAGCCCGCGCAGGCGCTCCCAGCACGAACACGGGGAAGGGACCCCGAGCGCAAAAGAAAAAGCGCCGCCCATGAGCGGAACGCCCTATCCTCCCACGGACTTGCTCCGCAGTACTTTCGGCGAGGAGGGGCTTAACTTCCGAGTTCGGAATGGGATCGGGTGATCCCCCTCTCTACGGTTCCGCTCATGGGGGGCGCTCCCCCATGAGGCTGTGTTTTAAGGTGCCTCTTCCAGGTCCCGCGTC
>NZ_DBFSAP010000016.1:0-14303 GCF_048412355.1 Ellagibacter sp. | reverse complement strand
GACGCGGGACCTGGAAGAGGCACCTTAAAACACAGCCTCATGGGGGAGCGCCCCCCATGAGCGGAACCGTAGAGAGGGGGATCACCCGATCCCATTCCGAACTCGGAAGTTAAGCCCCTCCTCGCCGAAAGTACTGCGGAGGAAGTCCGTGGGAGGATAGGGCGTTCCGCTCATGGGCGGCGCTTTTTCTTTTGCGCGGGGGGCCGCCGGCCCGGGGCCGTGAGCAGCCCGGGGCCTGCGGCCCCCTTTCCTTTGCGCTCGGGGTCGCTTCCCCGTGTTCGTGCTGGGAGCGTCTGCGCGGGCTCCGGCGGAACCCAATCGCTGCCTTTTTCTCTTACGGTATCCTGCTGCGGGTTTTAACCGTTCGCGCGCTTCTTGCAGCCATTATCGGGCATTTACGGTGAAGACGCTGTCTCGTTCCCGTTCACTTTCATTTCGTGAAGTACAATAATCCAGTTTGAGTCACATACCCAATCAGTGGGTTTGATAGCGCATATCGAGGAGCTTATTCAATGACGGACTTCAAGAACGAGTTTTGCATGCATACCGCGACCTGCGGTGAGCTGCGCAAGAGCGATGTTGGGCGTGAGGTTGTGCTTACCGGCTGGGCTTGGCACAATCGCGACCATGGTGGATTGATCTTCTGCGACCTTCGCGATCGCGAGGGGTATACGCAGGTCGTTGTCGACCCTGATTGCGTCAGCGAAGAGGAGTTCCATATCGCCGAGCATCTTGGCCGCGAGTATGTTTTGAAGATTGCCGGTCGCGTTCGTGCGCGTGGCGAGGGTGCCGAGAACCCCAACATGGTCACCGGTGAAATCGAGGTTCTCGCGACTTCCGTCGAGGTCCTCAATACTTCTGTCACACCTCATTTCTCCATCGAGGACGGCATCGAGACAGACGAAACCACCCGTATGAAGTGGCGTTATCTCGACCTTCGTCGCCCTGAGATGTACGCGAACCTTCTGCTTCGTCACAAGGTTGCCCAGGCAATGCGTCAGGCGCTCAACGAGCGCGGTTTCATCGAGGTTGAAACTCCGATTCTTGCAAACTCTACTCCTGAAGGCGCGCGTGATTACCTCGTGCCTTCCCGTCCGAACCCTGGCAAGTTCTATGCTTTGCCGCAGTCTCCGCAGCAGTTCAAGCAGATGCTCATGGTCGGCGGCATTGAGCGCTATTACCAGATTGCCCGTTGCTTCCGCGATGAGGACTTGCGCGCTGATCGTCAGCCCGAGTTCACCCAGGTCGACATCGAGATGTCGTTTGTTGAAGAGACTGACGTGATGGATCTTATGGAAGGCGTCTTCCAGGAAGTTCTCGGCGCAGCAGGCGTCGAGCACGAGTTCCCTCTTCAGCGCATGCCGTGGAAGGAAGCGATGGAGCGTTTCGGTTGCGACCGCCCCGATGTCCGCTTCGGCATGGAGCTCGTCGATCTGACCGACCTTATCAAGGACTGCAATTTCAAGGTGTTCACGGGCGCTGCTGCCAATGGCGGTGTTGTGAAGTGCATCAACGCGAAGTCTGCTGGCAACTGGTCGCGCGGCGAGATTGAGAAGCTTGCCGACATCGCTGCCGCAAATGGCGCGAAGGGCATGGCATGGATCGCCTACACCGACGCTGATACCGATCTTGTGGGCAAGAGCCCCATCATCAAGTTCCTCGGCGAGGAAACGCACAATGCGATCAAGGAGGCCGCAGGTGTCGAGCCGGGCGACCTGCTTCTCTTCGCGGCAGATACCTTCGATACGGCAAGTGCCGTGCTCTCCGCGTTGCGCCTGCATATGGCCGATGCTCTCGGTATCGAGCGCAACGGTCATGCTCTTCTCTGGGTCGTCGACTTCCCCATGTTCCGCTACGACGCGGACGAGAAGAAGTACGCCGCCGAACATCATCCGTTCACGATGATTCCTGAAGAGGATTGGGACAAGATCGAGTCCGATCCGCTTGCCTGCTCGAGCTATAGCTACGACATCGTCATGGACGGTTTCGAGATGGGCGGTGGTTCTATCCGTATTCATAATGCAGAGCTGCAGAAGCGCGTGCTTCGTTGTCTTGGCGTGGAAGATGATCAGATGGAAGAGAAGTTCGGCCATCTGATCCATGCGCTCGAGCTTGGCGCTCCGCCGCATGGCGGCATCGCCCTTGGCCTTGACCGTCTGGTCATGCTGCTCGCGGGCAAGCAGTCCATCCGCGACGTCATCGCTTTCCCGAAGACTTCGAGCGCATCCGACCCGATGACGGGCGCGCCGAATGAGGTAACCGGTCGCCAGCTCAAGGAAGTCAACCTGCGACTTCTGTAATTCCCGATTCACCTGACGGCAAATCGGGAACCATCAATGCTGCGAGCCTGGCTGACGGTGCAGCTGGCATTCCAAAGATTTGCAGGTTCGGCTTTGCCTTGCGGCAAACCCGGCCCGTCGACGCTGCGAGCCCGGCTGACGGCGCAGCTGGCGTTCCAAAGATTGCTCACGTACCCAAGGTACGCTTCGCAATCTTTTCGCGCCATCTGCGCTCGTCAGCTGGGCTCTCGCTGACTTTAGGGCGAAAGGAGACAGGCACACTGCTCCTGCTTAGTGGGATAGTGCCTTCCTCTCGTTGGCTTTAGGGCGGATGGGGCATTCTCTTGACGCCTCTTCCCATCATTTGAAAGGACCCTTATGAAAACTCTGCGGCCGTATCCTCGGGCGACCATAACGCCGAAGGGCGAACATACCTTGGAGAAGGGGCATCCTTGGGTGTACGAGGCGGAGGTTGTCTCGCTTGAGCCGGCGCCGAGCGAGGCTGCAGTTGCCAACGGCTCGATCGTCGACGTCGTGAGCCGCAAGGGGTCGTATCTGGGGTCGGGCTTGCTGTCCGAGAAGAGTAAGATTCGTATTCGCCTCATCACCCGCAATGCGAACGATCGCTTCGACCGTGCCTTTTGGAAGCGAAAGGTACAGTGGGCGTGGAATTACCGGAAAACGGTGATGGGCGTCGATGCAAGCGCATGCCGCGTTCTGTTCTCCGAAGCTGACGGATTCCCCGGCCTTGTCGTTGATCGTTTCGAGGACGTCCTCGTGGCCGAGACGCTTTCGGTGGGGATGGAGCGTTTGAAGCCGATGATCTTCCCCGCGCTTCTCGAAGTGCTGGCCGAAGATGGCATCGCGATTCGCGGACTCTATGAGCGCAACGACGCCTCGACCCGCTCGCTCGAAGGACTCGCCCAGACCGCGGGATGGTTTGCGGGCGCTGCGGAGGATGTGGCCTGCTCGCTCGACCCAATCAATCCCAGCCAACCCGAGGCTGCGGTGTTCGGTCCCACGACGACGCAGATTGTGGAAAACGGCGTTCGTTACGAGGTTGATTTCGAGAACGGACAGAAGACGGGCTTCTTCCTCGACCAGAAGTACAATCGGCGTGCCGTCGCGCAGCTCGCGGCGGGAAGACGCGTTCTTGATTGCTTCACGCACACGGGCAGCTTTGCCCTGAATGCCGCCCATGGCGGGGCTGAGTACGTGAACGCAGTCGATATCTCCGAGCTTGCCGTCGCTCAAGCGCGCAAGAATGCCCAGCTCAATGGGCTTGACGGCAAAATGGACTTCACGGCGGCGAACGTTTTCGACCTGTTGCCCCAGCTTGAGGCGGCGCACGATCGTACCTATGACTTCATCGTGCTCGATCCGCCTGCGTTCACGAAAAGCCGCAAGACCATCGATTCGGCGGCCCGCGGCTACAAGGAGATCAACTATCGCGCGATGAAGCTGCTGCCTCGTGGAGGCTATCTCGCAACGTGCAGCTGCAGCCATTTCATGGATACGGAACGCTTCCGCCGCGTCGTGTCCTACGCCGCGCAGGACGCTGGCGTCCAGCTGCGCCAGATCGAGGAGCGTCAGCAGGCGCCTGACCACCCGATTCTGTGGGGCGTTCCTGAAACGGACTACCTGAAGTTCTTCCTGTTCCAGGTGGTGTAGAGAGGCCGCCCGCTGATGGAAGCCTCGCGTTTCCTTCGTGACAGTTTGTTGACAGCCTGACGCCTTCGCGGCATCTGCACAACTTATGCGTATCATTGACCCTGTTCAACGAGTTCGAGGCGTTCTAACTCGCGTCCCGAGCAGATTCGAGGCCCGTGCATCTCGCGCGGGCCTCCTCGATTATTGGCGAAGGCGGGTGCACATTCGGATGAAGGGTTTTCTCGAGCGGATGCAGTGGAAGATGGCGGGCGCCATGCAGGGAAGGCGCGGCGCCGACTTCCTGTCGAATACGCTGGTCGTTGCAGGCATCGTCTGCCTGGTGCTGTCGGTTCTCCCCCATATGGGCCTGTTCTCGTGGCCTGCGCTGGCGCTTTTGGCCTATGCGCTCTTCCGAACCTATTCGAAGAACATCGCTGCGCGCGATCGCGAGAACGAGGCGTTCCTGCGCGCGACCGAGAAACCTCGTCGCGCGCTTTCCATCGGACGGAAGAAATGGGAGAACCGCGAGACCACGCTGTACTTCAAGTGCAAGGGCTGCGGGCAGGAGCTTTCGGTCCCGCGCGGCAAGGGAACGCTTCGCGTGGTGTGCCCAAAGTGCAAGACCGAAACCGTGAAGAAGTCGTAGCAGCGTATGTTCGGCTACATCATGGCAGATGAGAAGCAGCTTTCTCCCGAGGAGGTTGCCCGTTACCGCAAGGTGTACTGCGGTGTTTGCCATTCGCTGAAGGAGCAGAACGGCCAGCTGTGCCGCATGACGCTCACCTACGACATGACGTTTCTGGCGCTTCTGCTGAACTCGCTCTACGAACCGCTCGAGCACGAGGATTCCGCGCGGTGCGGGGCTCATCCCACCAAGCCCCAGCCATTTGCGACGAGCGAGTGCACGGAATATGCCGCCGATGCGACGGTGCTGCTCGCGTACCACAAGCTCATGGACGATTGGCATGACGATCGCAAGGTCTCGCGGCGGGCGATGGCGCAGGCGCTTTCCTCGGCGTATCGTGCGGCGTCGGCAAGACGTCCCGCAGTTGCCCAGGCCATTGAGTCGGGTATGGCCGATATCCGCGCGATCGAGCAGCGTGGGGACGAATCGCTCGATGCGGCCGCCAACCGCTTTGGCGCGATTTTAGGGCGCGTGTTCGCGTATCGGGAGGATTTCTGGGCAGGCGAGTTGCGCCGTATGGGAGCATGGCTCGGCAAGTTCGTGTACCTCATGGACGCGGTCATGGATTACGATGAGGACCTGGAGTCGGGCAGCTACAATCCGCTTGTTGCGGCTGGCGCGGTGCCCGGCGATGTTTCGGAGGGGCTTCGCTCGATTGCGGCCCAGGCGGCGCAATCCTTCGAGCGTTTGCCGCTTGAACAGGATATTCACATTCTCCGCAACGTGATGTACGCGGGGATATGGGGTCAGTATTGCGGGAAGTTTGGCGATGCTGCCTATAATGATGGCAAAATGGCGCCGTCGGCAACAAAGGCCGCCGACGGCGATGACGGCGAATAGGGAACGCAATGGCAATGGACCCGTATAGCGTGCTCGGTGTGTCGAGGGATGCCTCGCAAGACGAGGTGAAGAAGGCATATCGCAGAAAGGCGCGCGAGAACCACCCTGATTTGAATCCCAACGATCCGAACGCCGCCGAGCGGATGAACGAGATCAACGAGGCGTACGATCGCATCATGAACCCCGAGAAATACGCCGCGGCCGACCGCCGCGCCTCCGCGGCATCGGGAGGGGCTGCTGGTGGTGCGTCGTCGCAGGGCTCGTCGGGGTATGCAGGGTACGGCGGAGCGAATCCCTTCGGCGGCTCCTCGGGCGAGGGGCCGTATGGCGGCGGCTCGTACGGGGGCGGTCAGCAGGGCAATCCCTATACCTCAGGCGGCCCCTACGGTTGGGCGGGAGGCTTCGGCTTCGATTTCGACGACTTTTTCGGCTACGGCGCCTCGACGGCGTCCGGCCCGATTCATCCCGAAGCGAATGCGAGCGACCCCGCGGAATTCCGCGCGGCGATCGATCTGATCAACTCGGGGGATGCGGCGCAATGCAAGCGCGCTGCGGATATTTTGGCCACGGTTACGAGCGCTGGGCGCAACGCCCGATGGTATTACCTCTCGGCGCTGGCAAACAACGGCGCGGGCAACACGGTGATGGCGCTCGACCAGATCAGGCGCGCTGTTCGCATGGATCCGAACAACGCTGACTACCAGCGTGCATACCGTACGTTCCAAAGCGCGGGGCAGTCGTACACGCAGGAACAGCAGACGCGCGGGTTCACCATCTCCGCAATCGACCCGACGACGCTGTGTTGCGGTTGCTGCATGCTTCAGCTGTGCTTGCAGCAGTTCATGCGCTACGGGTTCATGGGTTTTTAGGGCGCTCGTGGCCCGTCGGCTGACGCGACGCGCCTCGCTCGCTGATTTTGGTGCTGCTTGGATGATTCAACTTGTTCTCTCGGAAGGAGACTGACATGGCAACTATCGGGATTGACTTGGGCACGACGAACAGTTGCGCCGCGGTGGTCGAGGGCGGCAAGCCGACCATCATCCACAACGCCGAGGGCTCTCGTACGACGCCGAGCGTCGTCGCGTTCACCAAAGACGGCGAGCGTCTCGTCGGTGCGACGGCATGCCGTCAAGCGGCAATCAATCCCGATCGCACCATCTCTTCGGTGAAGCGCCATATGGGAACTGACTGGCGTGCGAGCATCGACGGCAAGCGATTCACGCCGCAGGAAATCTCCGCGATGATCCTCCGCAAGCTGCGCCGCGACGCTGAGGCGTTCCTCGGCCAGGAGGTGACGCAGGCTGTCATCACCGTCCCCGCCTACTTCAACGATATGCAGCGCCAGGCAACAAAGGATGCTGGCCGCATCGCGGGACTCGACGTGCTGCGCATTATCAACGAGCCGACAAGCGCGGCGCTCGCATACGGGCTCGACAACGGCGATCCGCAGAAGGTGATGGTCTACGACTTGGGCGGCGGCACGTTCGACGTCTCGATCATCGAGATCGGCGAGGGCGTGATCGAGGTGCTCGCGACTGCGGGCGACAACCATCTGGGTGGCGACGACTTCGACGAGCGCGTCGCCGATTACCTGTTCGGAATCTTCAAGCGGGAATCGGGTGTTGACGCGAGTCGCGATTCCGCTGCGGCGCAGCGCGTGCGCGAGGCGGCGCGCCAGGCGAAAGAGGAGCTGTCCTCTATGGAGACAGCGCGCGTGAACCTGCCGTTCCTGGCGCAGGGCGCATCCGGTCCGCTTCATCTGGAGGCGCAGGTCACGCGCTCGGAGTTCAACCGCATGACCGCCGATTTGGTCGAGCGGACCGAAGGCCCCGTGTCTCAGGCGCTCAACGACGCGGGTATTGCCGCCTCCGAGCTGGGAAGTGTGCTGCTCGTCGGCGGGTCGACGCGCATCCCGGCGGTTCAGGACAAGGTTCGCTCCCTTACGGGGAAGGAGCCTTCGTCATCGATCAACCCCGACGAGTGCGTTGCCGTGGGCGCGGCGATTCAGGGTGCCACGCTTGCGGGGTCTTCGACGGGGCTCGTGAAGGCGAACTCCATCCTGCTGCTCGACGTGACGCCGCTTTCCCTTTCCCTCGAGACCGTCGGCGGCGTGGCGACGCGCATCGTGGAGCGCAACACGACGCTCCCCGTGCATTACTCGCAGATCTTCACGACGGCGGCGGCGTTTCAGACGAGCGTGGAAATCAACGTGCTTCAGGGCGAGCGCCCGATGGCGCGCGACAACAAGTCGATCGGCAAGTTCCGCCTGAAGGGCATCAAGCGTGCTCCCGCGGGCGTTCCCCAAATCGAGGTGACGTTCGACATCGACGCGAACGGCATCCTCACGGTTTCCGCGAAGGACAAGGGGACGGGCAAGGAGCAATCGATCACGATCGACGAGTCGGGCCGTATGTCCGACGAGGAAATCGATCGCGCCATTCGCGATGCGGAAACCTATGCGGCGCAGGACGCGACGCGCCGCGATGCGATGGAGGTGCATGCGGAGGCGGCACGCCTGATCCAAGAGGTTGACGCGGCGCTCGCAAAATCCGGCAAGCAGCTGGAAAAGGAAGAGAAGAAGCAGGTCAAAGCCGATTCGAATGCTCTCCGCAAGCTGCTTTCGAAGAAAACCGAGAAGCTGGAGGAAACAGACATCGCGGCAATCCGCTCCGCCAAAGAACAGCTCGACCGCTCAAGCGAGCACGTGAGGTCTTTGGGGTAGAAGCAAGCCCGGCGCGCGGGCTTTCTGGGGCACTACGTCGAGCTTGCTCAAGGGGAATCGCCAGACGCTCTCTCTCGGCGGCAAGTTGGGGAAGAGGCGCCGGTGTACGGCGTGCAACGAGGAACTTTGTCAGGGCGGCTTCCGAGGGGTTTAGGGAAGCCGCCCCTCCGCGCGGATCCTCGCGATGTTAGGCGATGTCGGTTGCGTCCTCGCGCTGCTTGCGGTGTTCGCGGCGCTCCCGCTTCGTCATGAGCGATTCGGGCAGTTCGCGGCGGCCTTGCTCTGCAAGCTTGCGCATGTCGGTGTCGGCCATGCCCTGCGTGGGATCGTTTTTGCGCTTGTCGTAGAGCGGGTCGCCCTCGTCGTTCCAAATGCGCTCGGCGACAGGCGTCCATTCCGCGATGGAGTCATGGCATTTCGCGCAGAGATCCTCTGCGCTTTCTTTCTCCTGAAGGTCGGTGGAATGCGCGCCGGCGCGCTTCACCATGTCGGCGAGCAGCCCTTCGTTTTCCAAGATGGGGCAGGGCTTGAGCAGGTTGTCGTTGAAGGGCTGGCCCTCGTAATACTGCATGAACAGAGGGGAGCGCAGCGCGTCGAGAAGGCTTGTTTCCCGAATGTTGACATTCGCGTAATGTGCGAACACGCACGGCTCCACATCGCCTGCGGCGTTGATGTGCAAGTAGCGGCGCCCGCCGGCGATGCAGCCGCCGACGAACTCGCCGTCGTTCTGGAAGTCAAGCGTGAACAGGGGCTTCTTCTCGCGCATCTTGCGGATGAAGCGGTAGAGGTGCTCGCGCTGGTCGGCGTGCACCATAAGCGAGGTGGGCGAGCCGACGCCAACGGGCATGTACGTGAAGACCCACGCGAAAAGAGCCCCCTTCTCGATGAGCCAGTCGAAGAACTCCTCGCTGGCGATGGAGCTTGCGTTGGCGCTGGTATAGCAGCATGACACGCCGAAGGGTAGGCCGTTTTCGCGCAGGAGCTCCATGGCGCGGGACACCTTGGCGTACGTTCCCTCGCCGCGGCGGGCGTCGGTGGCCTCCTCGAAGCCCTCGACGCTGATGGCGGGCACAAAGTTCGCGACGCGGATCATATCCTGCACGAACTCCTTGTCGATGAGCGTCGCGTTGGTGAACGACAGGAACGCGCAATCGGGATGCGCTTCGCATAGGTTGATGAGGTCGTGCTTGCGGACGAGCGGCTCGCCGCCGGTGTAGATGTAGACGTGGGTTCCCAGCTTGACGCCCTGGTTGATGATGGAGTCGATTTCCTCGTAGGTGAGGTTTTGCTTGTGGCCGTATTCCGCTGCCCAGCATCCGGTGCAGTGCAGATTGCAGGCGCTCGTCGGATCGAGCAGGATGGCCCAGGGAATGTTGCAGTGGTACTGATCGCGCATCGCTTCCTGCTTCGGCCATGCGAGCATGTTCGCATCAACGACGAATGTCTTGATGAGGCGGTCCCTGACCTGGGGATTCATGTCGGTGAGGATCTTCATGATAAGTTGATACCAATTCGATTCGTCATCGATTGCCTGATGGAAGGCGGCGCGTTGGGTGGGGAACACGTCGTCGGGCGCAACTTTGTCGATCATGTCCATGATCTTCGCGACATTTCGCTCGGGATTTTCAAGTAGGTAGTCGATGGCTTTGTTGAGGGCTGCCCGCTTGATTTGGTCGGTTGCTTTCATAGTGTTGTACCTCCCATAAAATTATTCAACAAATGCGGAATAACTCTCTTAAGCGTGAGTATAGGTCGATGAAATAAAAATACAAGTGACAAATAAACAACGTTTGTGGTAAAACCTGCAGATGAAGTTATGCTGTCCATTTTTTTGCGAGGGAGAGATATGGGCGACGTGGGGGAGAAGATGGCGAACGAGATTCAGCCGACTGGAGAGGGAGCCGCCTGTCGGGAATCCGGGGAGCGCACGGCGCCCGACCGCCGTGTTGTGCGCACGCGAAAGGCGATCCGCCAGGCGTTTTTGACCCTCATGCAGGAGACGGAGTACCAAAAGATCACCATCACCGGAATTGCCCGCGAGGCGGACATCGACCGAAAGACGTTCTATCTGCACTACCAGTCGGTTGAGGATCTGGCGAACGAGATCGTGCAGGACGAGGCGGACCGGATCGTGCGCACATGCCTGGACTCCCTCGAGAACAGCGATGACGGCGAGAACGTGGTCGACCTGTTCAAACGGCTTTCGCTGGGGCTGGCGCCCGACCTAAAGAGCATGAAGCTCATTGCCTCGCACACTCCCTACGAGCTCGTTTTGAAGAAGCTGGAATCGTCGCTTACTGCGTCGCTTATCGAGCAGGACACGCTTGGCCTGAAGAAGTTGGGGCCGTATCTCGATTTCTGCGTCGCGTATTTCAGTGCGGGGCTCGTGGCGGTGATTCGCCGCTGGATCTTAGACGAGTCGGAGATTCCCCTCGAGGATATCGCCCAG
Organism: Ellagibacter sp.; assembly: GCF_048412355.1. Lineage (NCBI taxonomy): Bacteria > Bacillati > Actinomycetota > Coriobacteriia > Eggerthellales > Eggerthellaceae > Ellagibacter > Ellagibacter sp. Next base: position 3,678 of record NZ_DBFSAP010000016.1, on the reverse strand, counting down.
GTGACGCACTCGCTCGTCCATAGCGGTCTCGACGGCATCGTGCGGACTGTGGCCGGCGGCGTAGAGGAATAGCCCGCGTCCCTTGTGCCCGTTTGCGCGGCTGAGCTGTGTGCATTTGGTTTAAGGCTCGTTCGCGTCATGCCAACTCGCGTATACTGGGGACAACTTGAATTGAGCATTCTGAATGGGGCGGGGCGGCGACATGTTCCGAACCTGGTCAGGTCCGGGAGGAAGCAGCCATAAGGGGCCTCTGACGAGCGCCCTGTCCTATTCAGAATGCTTCATCTTGCAGGCGGCCACGAGCCGCCTGCTTGCTGCATGGGCCTCTTCTTATAAGGACGCTATGGACATCATCAACTTCTTCGTCAGTCTCCTTTCCGACCCCCGATCGGCGATTGCAGGGTGGATTGTGGCGCTGGGCGCCGCATGGGTGTACACCCCGTTGTTCCTGATCGTGTTCGTGGAGACGGGCCTTGTGTTCTTCCCGTTTCTGCCGGGTGACTCGCTTTTGTTCGCGGCAGGCGTCTTCTCGGCTGACGGGGGCGGTCTGCACCTGTGGGCAACGCTCATCGTGTTCTACGCCGCCGCCATCTTGGGCAACACGTCCAACTACTGGATCGCCCGCTTCTTCGGCAAGCGCATCATCGACTCGGGGAAGATCAAGGCGCTCACGCCCGAGCGCATGGCGAAGCTCGACCACTTCTTCGAGCGCTACGGCGGGCTGACCATCGTGATCACGCGCTTCATGCCGTTCTTCCGCACGTTCGCCCCGTTCATCGCGGGCACCGGCCACATGAATTTCGGCAAGTTCACGCTGTTCAACGCGATTGGCGGCATTTCTTGGGTCTCGCTGTTCGTTTTGGTGGGATACTTCTTCGGTGGCATTCCGTTTGTGCAAGAGCACTTCGAGATCATCGTTTTGGGCATCGTCGCGGTATCGGTGGCACCTGCGTTCATCGGTGCGGTGAAAGCCGCGATGAGCTCGAAGAAGGGCGACAAGGCCAAAAACGCCAAGCACGCGAAATAATGCTGCTCGGCTATCCGCGCGATGTCATTTCGAAGAAAATCTAGCAACCGAGCTTCTATCGATACGACGAACTCTTTCCAGGAGCGTCCGGCAACCCCGGGCGCTTCTTCTATAATGGAGCGAAATGAACCGGGCGCCTTGCGCGCCGCATACGAATGCGAAGGACTCGTGCGATGTCGGAAGCTTTATACCGCAAATATCGCCCCCAGACGTTTGAGGACGTGGTGGGCCAAGAGCATATCGAGCGCACCATCAAAAATGCCATTGAGCAGGACAAAGTAAGTCACGCATACCTGTTCTGCGGCCCGCGCGGCACGGGTAAGACGACCACTGCCCGCCTGCTTGCGAAGGCGCTTTTATGCGAGAAGGGTCCGACTGCCGACCCCGACGGAACGTGCGAGGACTGCCAGCTTATCGCCGCAGGAGAGCATCCCGACGTCTACGAGCTCGATGCGGCAAGCCGCACCGGCGTCGACAACGTCCGCGAGGAGATCATCAACCGCGTGCAGTTTGCGCCGACGCGCGGGCGCTACAAGGTCTACATCATCGACGAGGTTCACATGCTCTCGGTGGCGGCGTTCAACGCGCTGCTGAAGACGCTCGAGGAGCCGCCGAGTCATGTGGTGTTCATCCTGGCGACGACCGACCCGCAGAAGGTTCCCGAGACTATCCATTCCCGCTGCCAGCGATTCGATTTCCGCCGCATATCAGCCGAGGCCATGGTCGCGCGCTTGGGTGCGGTATGCGTGTCCGAAGGAGTCGAGTTCGAGGGCGAGGCGCTCGATTTGATCGCGCATCGCGCGGAAGGTGGCCTTCGCAACGCGCTTACCTCCCTCGAGCAGATTATCGCGTTCGGCGAGGGGAAAGTGACGCTTGCGGGCGCCGAGGCGATGCTCGGGTCGCTTGATTCGAGCGAGATGTCCGAAATCATGAATGCGGTCGGCACCCGCGATGCTGCAGCGTGCTTCCGCTGGACGGCGCAATATGTGGAAACGGGCGCTGACTTGGCTCGATTCGTGGGCGATATGGCCGAGCGCGTGCGCAACTTGTACGTGATGTCGCTTGTGGGCGCCGATGTGGCGCTGGAGGTGTCCGAGTCCGAGCGTCGAGAGCTTGCAGGCGAGCTGCCGTTGTTCGGCCCCGATCGCCTGGCGCGCTTGCTCGGCGTTTTGGGCGACCTGTCGGCCGAGCTGAAGACGTCCACCAATCCTCGCCTGTCGTTCGAGATTGCGCTTACGCGCATGGTGCGGCCCGACAGCGACCTGACGCTTGAAGCGCTCGCCGAGCGCATCGAGGCGCTCGAGTCGGGGTATTCCGCCTGTTCACGGGTGGTTGCTCCGGCCGCCGTCGCTGCTCCCGCCACCGCCGCCGCTGCTGCTGCGACGGGTGCGTCGTCGAGCGCGGCGCCGGAGCCGAGCGCGCGAGCGCATCGGGGGGCGGCGAGCTCGGTGGGATCGGCGATGGGGCAGGCGGGCGTGTCGTTTGATTCCCCCCATGCCCGCACCGCAGCAGCCGAAAGGCCGACTTCGCAAGAGGTCGCCTCTCGGGAGGCGGGCTCTCCCGCAGGGGGCTTCCAGGCGTCGGCCGAGGCTGTTTCCGCCGTGAATGCAGCGACGGCGACGGCGGCAGCTGAGGTGGCGTCCCGTGAGAACGCTGCTTCGACGGTTGCTGCGGTTGCCGGCGTTTCCGCGGCACGTGGCACGATTCCCGCCGAGCTTGCGGCCACGCTGCGCAACGAGGCGGCGCTGCAGCGCATCTGGAGCTCGGCCATCGCTTCGCTCAAGAAGAGCAAGGCGGCCTACGGCGTGCTCTTCTTGAACACGAAGGCCGTGCTCGACGAGGGCCGTGGCATGCTCGTCATCGAGTTTCCCGTGGAGAACGCCTTCGCGTTCAATGCCGTGCAGAAGCCCGACGTGCAGGACGCCGTTTCTGCGGCGCTCGCGCAGTCGTGTGGTGCGGCGATCCCGTTCGCCTTCTCGAAGGGCCCTTCCCAGGGTGCAGGCATGGCGGCGGCCCCGTCTGCTTCCTCGTCGGGCGCCTCTGCTCGACCGGCGACGCAGCAAGCACAGCCTCAGGCGTCCCATGCTGAAAGACCAAGCGCCGCTCGCGAGGCCGCGGCTGCGGCGATGCGCGCGGTTCGGGAGCGAGAGGCTGCTGCAGCGTCTGCTGAACCTGCGCGCTCGGCGGCTCGACAGCCTGCTTCAGCTGCGAATGCGCGCCAGGCAAGCCCTCAGGTGCGCGAGCCGCAGGTGCGGGGCGCCCAGAACGCGGGTGCGTTCGTCCCCGAGCCGGACCCCGTTCCGCTCGATGCGTACGGCGACGCTCCCTACGACGAGCCGGTCCCCTATGGTGACGAGGACGCGTTCGTCGGGGATGCCCCTGCGTATGCTGCTGCGCCGGCTTCCCCTGCGAAACGGCGGGGAGGTGGGGAGGCTCACCGCTCGCCGGCCGCAGCTTCCTCCGTGCCTGATTTCAACCGCATGGCACGTGAGGCGGCGGCGCGGACTTCAGGCGCGACGGGGCTGCCCCCCGAGCCGACCGATGCGAACACGTCGGCGTCGATCGACGCGACCGGCCCGAACGGGGAGCCTTTGGGCAACGAGTTCGACTCGCCCGATGACCTGGCTGCCGTGCTCGCAGCGGGAGGTTTC
>NZ_DBFSAP010000015.1:0-23029 GCF_048412355.1 Ellagibacter sp. | reverse complement strand
AAGTACTGCGGAGGAAGTCCGTGGGAGGATAGGGCGTTCCGCTCATGGGCGGCGCTTTTTCTTTTGCGCGGGGGGCCGCAGGCTCCGGGGTCGCCCGGGGCCTGCGGCCCCCTTTCTTTTATTTGCCGTGGCCACGCCTCGGGCGCACCCCGGCACTTCAGACGGGCCTCCTGCAGCCGGGGCGAGTCCTTCCTTTGTTGCGCGCTGAATCTTCTATTTTTTAGCTGCGATAAGCCGTTTGCTTTCTGCTTGTTGGCCTTTCTACCCTCTTACCTGCGTGAAATTTTTGTTTGAACCACCGATTTAAGCCTTGCATGCTAATCTTTTCTTGAAGGTTTCGGCATATTGCGCTAGGATAAGCCCTGTTTGATGTTATATCGCGTCGCGAATCTATTTGTGATCAATTGTTACTTTCTTTTTCTTTGGTGATTATTGTGCGCTCAGCACATTCTCATATCTTGTTTCCCTATTTGAGGAGGACCCGTGAAGTTCTTTCTTGACACCGCTGACCTTGCGGAAATCGAGGAGGCTGCAAGCTGGGGCGCCCTTGCCGGCGTCACGACGAACCCGTCGCTTTATGCGCGCATCGGTGGAAAGCTCGATGATTTCCACAACCATATCAAGCGCATTTGCGACATTGTTGGCCCGGATTGCCCCGTCTCGGCTGAATCTGTTGCCATGAATCGCGACGAGATCATCGCCGATGGTCGTGAGCTTGCAGATATCGCTCCGAACGTGGTCGTGAAGGTCCCGACTATGGTCGAGGGACTTGCTGCAACCCACACTCTTGCTGCCGAGGGCATTCCCGTCAACATGACGCTTTGCTTCAGTGTCCCGCAGGCTCTTCTCGCTGCTCGCGCTGGCGCTCGCTACATCAGTCCCTTCATCGGCCGCTTCGACGACATCTCTGAAGACGGTCTTGAGCAGGTCGCCAATATCGTGACGGCGATCAACAACTACGACTTCACCGCCAACACGGTTAATGGTGAGCAGGTTGAGATTATTGCTGCTTCGATTCGCTCTGCAAATCATGTTACGCAGGCTGCTCTCATGGGTGCCGATATCGCGACTGTCCCCTTTGGCGTTCTGAAGAAGATGGTGCAGCATCCCCTGACCGATCGCGGTCTCGATTCCTTCCTCAAGGACTGGGAGAAAGTGCAGCAGGCATAAATTATGAGCGATAACGAAGTGGCGGAGACCCAAGCAGCTGAATCTTCCGAAGCTCCGAAGAAGGCTGCTGCAAAAACGACCTCCGCTTCCCCCGTGAAGCGCGGCCCTGGTCGCCCGCGGAAGGTGAAGACTGACGCTGCCGAGGCACCTGCGGAAGCAAAGCCCAAGCGCGGCCCTGGGCGTCCTCGCAAAACGCCCGTGGCCTCTGAAGTTGCGGAATCTGCTTCAGCCCCGTCGGCTGCCAAGACCGCCAAGGCTGCTCCTGCTGCTAAGGCTGCGGATCGGCCGGCTTCCGATGCCCCTGTGGAAGAAAAGCCCAAGCGCCGACCTGGTCGTCCGCGAAAGAACCCTCTTCCCTCTGATGCGGAAGGCACATCCAAGGGAGCGCCTGTGCGTGCGGATGAAACCAAGGCGGGCGAGGCTCCTGCTGACAGCGAATCGAAAGCGGCCAAGTCTGCTGCGCGTAAGACGACGTCTCGCAGGAGCGCTGAACGCGCATCGGATGCGGATGCTTCTGAAGCTCGCACTGTGGAGGCTAGCAAGTCTGACGAACGAAACGACGATCAGGTTCCGGATGCGTCCTCTTCTGATGCTTCCCATAAAGATTCGTCATCTCCGTCGAAGACCACCGTCCACGTGCGTCGCTCTCGCGGGGAGCAGAATTCCTCAAACGAGCAGAAGCAATCCGGAAAGAATCATTCCGGTTACAACAAAGATCGCAACAACAATCAGAAGCAGTACCAGCAAAAGCACGGCAACGACCGCAAGCAGCGTCGGGGCCGCAACCAGCAGAACCGAGAGATCACTCCGAGCGTGAACCGCGAGGAACTTGCAGCGCTCAAGGTCGCTGAACTGAGGGCGAAGGCTGCCGAGCTCGAGCTGGATGTGACCGGCCTTAAGAAGGCGGAGCTTGTCGATGCGGTCTACGAGGCGAGCGTAAAAGCCGAAGGATTCATCGAGGTCACCGGCATCCTCGATATTATGCCCGATGGGTACGGCTTCCTGCGCACGCAGGGATACCTCCCCAGCGAGACGGATGCCTACGTGGGTCTTTCCATGATTCGTCGCAACGGACTGCGCAAGGGCGACATGGTATGCGGCCAGACGCGCCCCGCACGCGAGAACGAGAAGTTCGCTGCGATTCAGAAGCTCATCTCGATTAACGGGAAGGCTCCTGAAGAGGGGTCGAAGCGTCCCAAGTTCTCCGACTTGACCCCTGTTTACCCCGATGAGCGCCTGGTCATGGAGCATGGCAAAAGCACGATTACCGCTCGTGTGATCGATCTTGCGGCGCCGATCGGCAAAGGCCAGCGCGGTCTTATCGTGTCGCCTCCGAAGGCGGGCAAGACAACCATCCTGAAGGACATCGCAGCTTCCATCACGGCGAATAACCCCGAGGTCCACCTCATGTGCCTGCTCGTCGACGAGCGTCCCGAAGAGGTTACCGATATGGAGCGCTCGGTTCGCGGCGAGGTGGTTTCCTCGACCTTCGACATGCCGTGCGAGAACCATATCGCCGTGTCGGAGCTCGTTATCGAGCGTGCGAAGCGTCTGGTGGAAATGGGCGAAGATGTTGTTATCCTCCTCGACTCCATCACGCGACTCGCCCGTGCGTACAACCTTGCCCAGCCCGCTTCCGGGCGCATCCTTTCGGGTGGCGTCGATTCGACGGCGCTCTATCCGCCCAAACGCTTCTTGGGCGCGGCTCGTAATATCGAAGGCGGCGGCAGCTTGACCATTCTCGCCTCTGCTCTTATCGATACCGGATCGAAGATGGACGAGGTCATTTTCGAGGAGTTCAAGGGAACGGGCAATATGGAGCTCAAGCTCGACCGCAACCTCGCCGATCGCAGGATCTTCCCGGCGATCGATCCGGTAACGAGCGGCACCCGCAAGGAAGATTTGCTGCTTGATCCGCAAGAAGCCCCGCTCATTTGGGCAGTTCGTCGTATCCTCTCGAATATGAACAACACGGAACGAGCAATGGATATGCTGATCAAGTCGCTTAAGCGCACCGAGACGAACCAAGAGTTCCTCTTGCGTACGGCGAAAAAGGCACAATCTGCTCATGGGAAGGTCGAAGACGGCTTCGAGCTGTAGCGCGATTGTCTGCGGCACCCCTAGATTTCGCGAAGCGCCGAGGATTTTGCTTTATCGGTAGACGCGCCGGGCATGTTCGTCCGGCGCGTTTTTTCATAAGGTAGTATGGAGTCAGGACGATTAGGAGGGAAGATGAACAACCAGCCCGAAAACTCTCGAGCGAGCGGCGTTTCCAACAATGCCAATGCTCCTTACGGCGCCTATCAGCCGCAACCTGGCAATCAGGCCTATTGGCAGCAGCCGTCGTACGCGCCGCCGTACGCCGCGCCGGTGCAACAGCAGAAGAAAAGCCGCGGTTGGATTGTCGCGCTTGTTGCAGTGGTGCTGCTGTTCGCCTTTCTGTTCACGGCGCTTGCCTCGTGCACGAGCGTGATGGCGACGGCGAGCTCGTCGATGTTCGGGGCGGGTTCGCAAAGTGCGGTCGATTCGCTTTCCGAAGATGCCGTCGGCGTGATCACCATCGACGGGACGATCGACTACGACGGCTCCACGGCAAGCCCGGAAGGCTTGAAGGCCCAGCTCGATCGCGCGGAGAACAACCCGCACATCAAGGCGGTCGTCCTGCGCGTCAACTCGGGTGGTGGCACGGCGACTGCGGGCGAGGAGATGGCCTGCTATGTCAACGACTTTTCGAAGCCGGTTGTGGTCTCGAGCGCTTCGGTGAACGCTTCCGCCGCTTATGAGATTTCGTCCCAGGCCGATTACATCTTCACCGCGAAGACCACAGCCATCGGCGCAATCGGAACAGCCATGCAGGTGACCGACCTTTCGGGGCTGCTCGACAAGCTCGGTATCTCGGTCGAGAACATCACTTCGGCTGAAAGTAAGGATTCGAGCTATGGGACCCGCCCGCTCACCGAAGAGGAGCGCGCGTACTACCAGGCTATGGTCGACACTGTTAACGAGACGTTCATGGAGGCCGTCGCGTTGGGTCGCTCGCTTCCGATCGATCGGGTTCGCGAGCTTGCCACGGGTCTTACTTATACTGGCATCGACGCGGTTCAAAACGGCCTTGCTGACGAGATCGGCACGAGGGAAGATGCCATCGCGAAGGCGGCGGAGCTTGCCGGCATGCGCACCTATACGGTGGTGAGCCTCGAGCCCGAGTCCGACGATCTGTCGGACCTCGTCGGACTGCTTTCGAGCAGCAAGATGTCGAACGAAGATTTGATTGAAAGATTGAAGGAGCTTAACGGCAATGGCTCACAGCACTAACGAGAACCCGGTGGAATGGCCTGCACGCGCGGTCGTCACCGCAGGCATGCCATATGGCAACAAGCCGCTGCATTTCGGGCACGTCGGAGGCGTGTTCGTCCCGGCAGACGCGTTTGCGCGCTTCCTGCGGGACCGCATCGGCAAGGATAACGTCCGATTCGTTTCGGGGACCGACTGCTTTGGCTCCCCGATCAACGAGGGCTATCGAAAGCTCGTCGAGGCGGGGGAGTTCGACGGGAGCATCTCCGACTATGTGATGCGCAACCATGAGCGTCAGGCGAACACGCTGCGCTCGTACGGTATTAGCCTCTCGATTTACGATGGCTCGGGAATCGGCCACGCCGGCGAGGTCCATCAGCATGTTTCCGAGGCGTTCATCGAGAAGCTTCACGAGAACGGTTTCCTCCACAAGGAGTCGACGCTTCAGTTCTACGACACCGAGGCGCAGACGTTTCTGAACGGTCGCCAGGTGGTGGGGCACTGCCCAGTCCAGGGGTGCAAGTCTGAGCACGCTTACGCGGACGAGTGCGATTTGGGCCATCAATACGACCCGGTCGACCTTATCGCGCCGAAGTCGTCTGTCACGGGAACCGTGCCCGAGATGCGCCCTGTCGAGAACTGGTATTTCGACCTGCCTGCCTTCTCCGAGTTCCTGAAAAAACACGTGGAGGAGCTCAAGGCCGATCCCACGATTCGCGACGTTGTCCCGCAAACGATCGAGGAGTTCCTCACGCCGCCGGTCGTCTACGTGAAGAACGAGGCCGAGGAAGCATATCGGGCGATTGCGGCGGACCTGCCGAAGCACGCCTTCCGCCCTGCGGAGAAGGGCAAGCAAAGCTTCGAGCTCGAGTTCTCGTCGATCGAGGACCGTGACGCGGCGCGGCCTTTGCTCACGCGGGCGAACATCCGCTTCCGCATGGGGAAAACACTCGTCCCCTTCCGCATCACCGGCAACATCGAGTGGGGCGTGAAGGCGCCGGTCATCGAGGACGTCCGTGGTCTCACCGTGTGGTGCTGGCCGGAGTCGCTGTGGGCGCCGATCTCGTTCACCATGGCTGTGAACGACGAGCTCGGCCTTCCGCGCTCGAGCTGGCAGGAGTGGTGGTGCTCAGACGATGCCGAGGTGTTCCAGTTCATTGGGCAGGACAACCTCTACTTCTACGGTGTTGCCCAGCCGGCAATGTGGGAGGCGCTCAAGCCCGGCAATTTCTTCGGGGGCGAAGAATCTCCCGCGTTGCGCCAGACGACGCTCATCGCAAACCATCATCTGCTGCTCGGCAACAAGAAAGCGTCGTCGTCGAGCGCTGTGAAGCCGCCCTCGGCCGACGAGCTGCTCGATTACTACACTCCCGAACAGCTGCGCGCGCATTTCCTCGCGCTCGGGCTCGACCAGAAGTCGGTCGGGTTCAAACCCAAACCGTTCGATCCCGACGAGTCGAAGCGCACCGACCCGCGTGTGGCCGACCCGGCGCTCAAAGAAGGAACGCTGCTCACCAACGTGTTCAACCGCCTGGCGCGTAGCTGCTTTTACGAGGCGCAGAAGAACTTCGAGGGAATGATGCCGCTTTGCGCGATCGGCGAGGATGTCGTTGCGCGCGCCCAGAAGACGATCCACACCTACGATGAGCTTATGCGCAAGGTCGAGCTGCACACGGTGATGTCGCTTATGGACGAGTTCATCCGCTACTCGAACAAGTACTGGACCGACGGCATCAGGGAAGCCGAGCTATCCGGCGACGACGATGCGCGCCGGCAGGTGCTTGCGGACTCGTTCTATCTTTTGCGCATCTGCACGCTGCTCATGCACCCGATCGTTCCGTTCGGTTGCGAGAAGATCTGCATGCAGATGAACTTCGATGCCGACGAGTTTTTCAGCTGGAACTATGACTTCGGGGGAATGGGCGAGCTGTGCGGCGCCGCCGAGCTCGACGAGGAGGCACATCGCGTCCGCGAGCTTCCGCCGCGTTTTGATTTCTTCGAGAAGCACAAAAGCCAGATCAAGAAGAAGTAGCAGGTGTCTGCGCGATTGTGGCCGTGTGTTTTGATGCGGGTGGGAAAGCGTGCCTTTCCGCCCGCATTTTCTTTTGAGCTGAGCATTCTGCGGCAATTGCAACTAAGCGCAGCATCTTCGGTTCCGCCGTCCCGTTTCTCTTCCTCGAAAAGAAAACTCTTATTTGCTCTTGCAGGCGCATATGAAAGAGCGTTATAATTCAACGGTTTCTATATTACACATGCTTGCGCGACCCACGCCGCCAGTGGCCAACCGAAAAAGGCTGCGGTAGTTGGGGATGACCGCAGGCAGAGGATTAACGAATGGAGAAGAACATGACGAAAGTCAGCATTCAGTCGCTGCTCGATGCAGGCGCGCACTTCGGTCATCAGACCCGCCGCTGGAACCCCAAGATGAAGCCGTACATCTTCGGCCATCGCGGTGACATCTATATCATCGACCTCAAGCAGACCCTCATCGGTCTCGACCAGGCCTACACCTTCGCTTCCGAAACCGCCAAGAAGGGCGGCACCGTGCTGTTCGTCGACACCAAGAAGCAGGCTCAGGAGCCCATCGCCGACGCTGCGAACCGCTGCGGCATGCCGTATGTGAACGCTCGTTGGCTCGGTGGCATGCTCACCAACTTCCAGACCATCCGCTCCCGCGTTGCCCGCATGGAGGAGCTCGAGGCCATGGATACCGACGGCCGCATGGCATCGCTTCCCAAGAAGGAGCAGATCCTGCTGCACAAGGAGCTCGCTAAGCTGCAGGCCAACCTCAACGGCATCCGCAACATGAAGCGCACTCCCGACGCCGTCTTCGTGATCGACACCAACCGCGAGGGCATCGCTATCCACGAGTGCAAGCGTCTTGGCATCCCCGTCATCGGCACGCTCGACACCAACTGTGATCCGGACGACGTCGAGTTCGGCATCCCGGCCAACGACGACGCCATCCGCTCCGTGCGCCTGCTCGCCGACTTCGTGGCTGACGCCGTCATCGCCGGCACGGGTGCTCCTGTGACCGCTGCCGAGATGGAGGCCGCTCCCGCTGAGGAAGCTCCTGCTGCTGAATAGCACGAACGTTTAGCTCCAGCCGCGCGCTCGATAGAGGGCGCGCGGTCTTTTCATTCATCTTTCACTTGAGAGAAAGGAACATCCGTGGCTGCAATTACCGCTGCAATGGTCAAAGAGCTCCGCGAAATGACCGACGCCGGCATGATGGAGTGCAAGAAGGCGCTCGTCGAGGCCGATGGCGATATGGACAAGGCCGTTGACGTTCTTCGTACCCGTGGTCTGGCCGCTGCTGCCAAGAAGGTCGGCCGTGCCACCAACGAGGGCACCGTTATGGCCATCGTTTCCGACGACGCAACCAAGGGCGCTGTCGTCGAGCTCAACTGCGAGACCGACTTCGTCGGCATGAACGAGAAGTTCAAGGGCTACGCTGAGAAGATCGCTCGTGCCGCTATGGCCGCCAACGTTGAGGACGTTGAGGCTTTGAAGGCTGTCGACGCCGAGGGCGAGACCGTCGAAGACGTGCTCACCGACGCTATCCACACGCTCGGCGAGAACATGAACCTCGCTCGCGCTGCCGTTGTCGAGGCAGGCGGCGTCGCCTCCTACATCCATGGTGGTGGCAAGATCGGCGTTCTCGTGACGTTCGACGTCGAGGGCATCGACCCCGCTTCCGACGAGTTCCAGCACTGCGGCCGCGACGTCGCTATGCAGGTTGCTGCCGCTTCCCCGGTTTCCGCAACCCGCGAGTCCGTCCCTGCCGAGGTCGTCGCGCACGAGATGGAGATCTACAAGGCTCAGGCTGCCGAGTCCGGCAAGCCCGAGAACATCCAGGAGAAGATCGCCACTGGCCGTCTTGAGAAGTTCTACAAGGAGAGCTGCCTCACCGAGCAGGCTTTCGTCAAGAACCCGGACCAGAGCGTCACCGACTACGTCAACGAGGTCGCCAAGAAGCTCGGTGGCACCATCAAGGTGACCGGCTTCAAGCGCTTCATGCTCGGCGAATAGTCGACACGCTTTTTCCTGGCGCATCGGTGGGTTTTCGCCCCTGCGCTGCAACCAAACGCTTTACTTGTGAAGGCTCGCTCTATGCGGGCCTTCGCTTTTTATAATGGATGGACTGGAATGTTGATATTGCACGGCTCGGCCCCCGGGGCCGCCTTTCCGTGCATCGTGATAGAAGGTGTCCTTTCATGGAAGAGGAAATCATCGTTTCGGGCAACGGGGTGCTCGAGGGGGAAGTCCGCGTATCCGGCGCGAAGAACTCGGCGTTGAAACTTATCGCCGCAGCGATTCTCGGACGGGGCAAGACGGTGCTCCACAACGTGCCGCGCATCTCCGATATCGAGATCATGTCCGAAGTTCTTGCCCATCTCGGTGCCGATGTCGAACGCGGCGCCGACCATTCGCTGTCCGTCGACACGTCCACCGTCGATAAATACGAGGCTCCTTACAAACTCGTCTCGAAGATGCGCGCGAGCATTTCCGTCCTTGGACCGCTCATCGGGCGCTTCGGCGAAGCCCGTGTCGCTATGCCGGGTGGCTGCCAGATCGGCGCGCGCAAGATTGACATGCACCTCGTCGGGCTTGAGGCGTTAGGCGTCCACTTCGACAACGCCCACGGCGTCCTTCATGCGACGACACCGAACGGTCTGCATGGCGCCCACGTGATGCTCGAGTTCCCGAGCGTCGGTGCAACGGAGAACACGCTCATGGCTGCCGTGGTGGCGAACGGGACGACGTTCATCGAGAACGCGGCGCGCGAGCCCGAGATCGTCGACTTGGCGAACATGCTCTCGAGCATGGGCGCCCATATCGAGGGTGCAGGCAGTTCCACCATCGAGGTACACGGTGTCTCCCTTGATGATTTGGGGCCGTGCGAGCATACCGTGGTGGGCGACCGCATCGAGGCGGGAACGTTCCTTGTCGGAGGCGCGCTTACCGGCGGTCCGGTCACGGTCAGGGGAATTGACCCTTCGTTTCTGCGCATGGCGCTCATGAAGCTCGAGGCCATGGGGTGCGAAATCACCACTGGCGAAGATTTCATCACCGTCTTTCGCACCGAACCCCTTCGCGCGGTCGACATCCAAACGCTTCCGCATCCTGGGTTCCCGACCGATCTGCAAGCGCAGTTTATGTTGCTGGCGTCGCTTGCCGAGGGGCCTTCAGTCATCACGGAGAACGTTTTCGAGAACCGTTTCATGTTCGCCGCCGAGCTCTCGCGCATGGGCGCCGACATCACCATCGAGGATCATCATGCGCTCGTCCGTGGGGTCGAGCTTCTGCAGGGCGCGCCTGTAAAAGCGACTGACCTTCGTGCGGGAGCCGCCCTGGTGCTCGCCGGCATCGTCGCCGAAGGCGAGACACGCGTCAGCCATATCTACCACATCGACCGAGGGTACGAGGACTACGTCGGCAAGCTGCGTGGGCTTGGCGCTGAGGTGTCCCGGCTCGACGTCGACGAGAGCATCTAGGCGCCCATCGCGATGTTCGGCAAGAAGAAGGGCTTTAGCGCCTCGCAATCGAAACATACCTCCCGCAAAATGACGTCCCACACCATCGGCACGCATGTGGCGAAGGGCGGCACGCCGCGCCATTCTCGCGGGATGAACGCCTCGTCGGTCGGGTTCTCGAGCGATCGAAAGAAGCGTCGTGCCGCGCGCGGCATCGTCGATCATGTGACCCCCCAGACCGCTTCAGGCGAGAACTATCGCGCCTATTCCCGCCGCGTGAGCAAGCGCGGCTATATCCAGAGCGCCCAGCGCAAAAGCGGGATGCGACGCGCCGCTGTGGGCGTCATCTCAGTGATTGTCATCATCGCGGTCGCGGTTGGCGTTGGCGTCACCGTCTTTTTCAACGCATCGAACTCGAAGCTGTCGCTTGAGCATTCGAATGCGAGCAGCGCGCTTACTGCCGCTAAGGAAGGGTCGCCTTACTACGTTCTCGCCGCGGCGAACCTTGGCTCTCCCAAGGGAGGCTCCGATGCGTCGTGCGAGACCTACATGCTTGCACGCGTGGACGAGTCTGCGCGGACGCTCACGCTCGTCTCCATCCCCGGCAACCTTGCCGTGAGCCTTTCGGACGGCAAAACTCATCCGCTCTACGACGCCTACGGGATAGGCGGTGACGAGGCGCTCGTGAAGGCGGTCTCGTCCTTTGCGGGAGTGAGCATATCCCATCTCGTGAAGACGAACGAGGAGGGCATCCGCTCGCTCGTCGATTTGGTGGGCGGCATCGGCATGACGCTTCCCGAATCCGTCGACGACCCCTATGCGGGCAGCATCTACCTTGAGGCGGGGGAGCAGGTCCTCGATGCCGAAAGCTCGCTCGTCGCACTTCGCGCAAGCAATTATGCGAAGGCGTCCGAGACGCAGGCCTCGGTGCGCACGTCCTTCGCCTACGCGATGGCGCTGCGCCTGCTCGAGGCGGGCGGGCTCGACTTCGCCACCGAGCTCGACGGAATTGCGGGCAACGTGCGGACCGATCTGTCGTCTTCGCGGGTGATCGATTTGGCGAACGCGTTTCGCCCCTTAGGTGAGGCGACGGTGTACACGGCATATGTGCCGGGAAGCGAAAGTGAGCAGGACGGCGCGAGCCTGTTCAAGGCTTCCGATTCTCAATGGAAGACGGTTATGGAAAGCGTTGATGCCGGAGCCGATCCGAACGCCGTCGAAGAGGCGGAGACAGTGAGCGATCCCACCGGCATCAAGGTCGAGATCCGCAACGGCGGTGGCGTTACCGGCGTCGGGGCGAAGATGGGCGAGATTCTCGGCAATGCGGGATTCACCATCGGGACCATCGGCAACGTCACCGATGCCGGCACCTACAACGAGACGCTCGTGATCTATCGCGACGAGGCGTACAAGGCGGCGGCGAACACCATCGTGAAGACGATCGACGGCGGGCGCGTCGTCAACGGTGGCGACTACTACACCTTCGATGCGAACGTCCTTGTGGTGATCGGCAAGGACTGGCAGCCGATTCAGTAGCGACAAGTTGCACCGGCCTTGCGCTTCGCGTGCGCGCGGCGTTGAGGCGGCGGCTTGTGGTACTATAGCGAATTAAGAGAAACATCCAGTACTCGAGAAGGAGCAACGATGGTTGAGAAGACCGATGTGGCCGCGGTTTTGGAGCTTATCCGACCGAGCCTTCAGGCGGACGGCGGCGACGTGAAGCTGATCGACGTCAGCGAAGACGGCATCGTCACGGTTGAGCTTCAGGGCGCTTGCAAGGGTTGCCCGATGTCGGAGATGACGCTTGCCAACGGCGTCGAGCGCATCTTGAAGGAGCGCGTGCCGGGCGTCGAGCGCGTCGTGCCGTACCACGAGGGATACTAGTCGACTACTTGTGAGGTGCGAGAAGGGCGGGGTATCCCGCCCTTCTCTTTATTTCCGGCAAGCTGTTCAGGGCAGAGGTCGCGCGTCCTATCGCGCGGTTGCCGGGACGGTAGCGCCGATGAAGGAGGAGAAGGTGTCTCATTGCTGGGAGATGCGGGGTTGCGATGACGAGATGCAGGAACGCTGCCCTCACAACACGCCGGGCGAGCCGTGCCCTGCCGACTGCCATTACGCTGCATGCCATCGTCCGACGCACGAGGTCTGCGATGATTTCGAGCTGCTGCTCAATCCTGATTTGGGCTACGACGCGGCGGTGAAGGAAGTGTGCCATTTCTGCACGTTCTTCCTGACGCACGGCCCGAGCATCGAGGAGTGCCCGCGCCAGGAGCACAAGCTCGGCGCGCGCAATCGATTCATCCTGTAGGACGCCTTGCGCCCAAACACTGCTACAATGAGATAAACACGACCGACTGCGATGAGGAGGCGAGAGCTGTGGTTCGAACGCTGAGCTGTCCCACGTGCGGACAAAGCGACCTGGACGTATGCCGCTACGACTCCATGATGGTCCTTCGCAGCGATGTCGCGATGTTCACGGTCACATGCCCCCGATGCGGCGCGTCCGTCTCGTCGGTCCAGACGATTCCTTTGGCCCTGCGCGAAGAGGTTCGCTTCGCCGCCATCGAAGTGGGCGCTGGAATGGGAAGGGACTAGCTCCTTGCTCAACGAAATCTATCAAAGCCTCGACCCGATCGCGTTCTCGGTCGGGCCTTTTTCTGTGCGCTGGTACGGTATTGCATACGTGCTCGGGTTTATCTGCGCCGCTCTCGTGCTTATGAGCACGGCGAAGCGCTGGCGGGTGCGCGTCGACTCGGATGCGCTCATCACCATCATGCTGTGCGTGGTTGTAGGTGTCATCGTGGGCGGACGTCTGGGGTACGTCCTGTTTTACGGAGACGGCTACTACCTGCAGCATCCCGCCGACATCTTCGCGCTCTCGAAGGGCGGCATGAGCTTTCACGGCGGGCTCATCGGCGCGCTGCTCTCGGGAATCGTCGCCGCGCATTTCACGCACATTCCGTACCTCACGCTGGCTGACCTCGGTTGCATCGGGGCTCCTATCGGGCTGTTCTTCGGGCGCTGCGCCAACTTTGTGAACGGCGAACTGTGGGGCGCGCCGACCGATGCCGCATGGGGCGTTGTGTTCGGCGGGCAGGCGGGAATGATGCCCCGCCATCCTTCCCAGCTTTATGAGGCGGTGCTCGAGGGCATTGTCATCTTCCTTGTGTTGTTCGCGCTTTCGCGCAAGCGTCCGCCGCGCGCCCAGGGAACCTTCCTCGGCGTGTTCCTCATCATGTACGGCTGCTTCCGCTTCGCAATCGAGTTCGTGCGAGAGCCCGACGTGCAGCTTGGGTACCTATGGGACGGTTGGCTTACGATGGGGCAGGTGCTCTCGACTCCGCTTATTGCGATAGGCATCGGTGTGCTGCTTTATGCACTTATTGCGAAGAAGTCTCAACAAGGGCTTCCAGAATTGAAACAAAGCGAATAACATATGCCGTAGAGCAAGGCAGTGACACGAGAGGAGCCTTGTTTGCAGTAGTCACGCGCTTTCCGGATGGGGACGCGCGGGGCACAGACGAGAAAGGGATACGTTATGGACGTCACGTTCTATAAATGCAACCACTGCGGCAACGTTGCCGTGAAGCCCTTCGACAAGAAGGCCCCGCTTTCCTGCTGCGGCGAGAAGATGACCGAGCTGGTCGCGAATTCCACTGATGCGGCGGTTGAGAAGCACGTCCCCGTCGTGAGCGTTTCGGGCAATGCCGTTCACGTCGAGGTCGGCAGCGTGGCCCATCCGATGACCGACGAGCACCTCATTGCGTTTATCTGCTTGGTTACCGAGAAGGGCTACCAGATCGCGGAGCTGACGAGCGCCGACAAGCCGGAAGCCGACTTCGCTATCGCCGAGGGCGACCGCGCGATCAAGGTCTACGAGTACTGCAACCTGCACGGTCTGTGGGTTGCCGAGGTGTAGTTGCCGAGAGGCGATTGGGGCGTTCGCGTTGCTTGCGGTGCCGCACGTTTCGTCTCTCCGTGTTGCAGTTGTGTGACGAGATGAACGTTTGGCGACGCGCTTGGGGTTGTGCACTCTGAAGAACGAGCGGTTTCTTTCAAATGGCGCGCTTGCATTGTTATGCAGGCTCGCCATTTTGCGTCTATGGCTCCATTGCGGGATGGATGGACTCTGCGAACAATGCAAAGCCAGCGAGCGCGAAGCGACAATCCTGTTTTTTTGAAGCCTAAGATTATTTCTCAAAATGGTGTGAATGAGGTTCTATAGTTAGGGAATGATTTTCGTAAAGGCTTCCCGAAGTAAGGAGATGTTGCGAAATGGAAGAACGGATGCATTCGGTTCATTCTGCGTGCGCGCTTGGAGTTTCAGCTGCGCTCGTATTGACGCTTTGCGCAGCTCCCCAAGCAGCATTCGCGTCGGAGTCTGCCGATTCGCTCGATGTAAGTCTCGGTGCCCTTTCTGCCTCTGCTGATGAAAGCCAAGCGCCGTTTTCCGACGTTTCGGGCGGCGAATGGTATGCGCAGATTGTCAATCGCGCCTATACGCTGGGTCTTTTGACCGGATATGAGGGTACGGATTTGTTCGGCCCTTCCGATGACATGACGCGTGGGCAGATGGTCGTGGTGCTGAAGCGCTTGTTTGACAACGCTGATTTTTCGGGCGCGCCGTATTGGGGAAGTCACGCTGATGAGCTTCGCCTCGATTTTTCTTTCGACAACGAAACGGGCTTCACCGACGTTGCCGACGGTAAATACTACACGGCGGCGATTAACTGGGCGGTGCACTACCATATCGTGTCAGGATACGACGGCACGGATAGGTTCGGTCCGAACGATCCGCTCACGAGGGAACAGTGCGCGAAGATGATAGCGAGCTGGCTCGGTTTCTATGGCTACGACCCCTCTGCAAGCTACCCCGACTGGGATAGAAGCGACGAGGTGTTTCTCGCATATTCCGATGCGGGCGACATCTCGCTTTGGGCGCGTAATGCGGTGCTTACCGCACGCCAGAATGGATGCATGACGGGCGTGCCGGACGACAGCGGCCTGCCGCAGTTTTACCCGAAGCGCTCTTTGGAGAGATGCGAGGCGGCGAAAATCGCCGTCGTGCTTCACGAGACGATGCACGGGCAGATTTAAGTGCCACTTTTGTACGGGCGGTGAATCGATGGGATTCGCCGCCCGTTTTATATTGCAATGTTTATGCGCTGTGGTATCATAAACAAGCTTGTCTCGCCTTGGTCGGAAACCAAGGCATGGTAAAGGAGAACCAACATGAAGCAAGGAATCCATCCGGATTACGTCGAGTGCACCGTCAAGTGCACCTGCGGCAACACGTTCACGACCCGCTCCACCAAGTCCGAGCTGCGCGTTGACATCTGCAACGCCTGCCACCCGTTCTTCACGGGCCAGCAGAAGTTCATCGACACCGGCGGACGCGTCCAGCGCTTTGCCGACAAGTTCGGCTCCGCGAAGGACATGGTTGCCGAGCGCGAGGCTGCCAAGAAGGCCAAGCGTGCTGCTGCCGTCGCCGAGGCAGAGGCCGCCAAGAAGGCCGAGCGCGAGAAGAAGGCTGCCGAGAAGGCCAAGCGTGCTGAAGAGTACGCCAAGAAGGCTGAAGAGGAAGCTGCCCGCGCTGCCGAGGCTGCTGCTACCGCCGAGGCTGAGGGCTCTGCCGAAGAGGCTGCTGCCGACGCCGAGGCTGAGGCCGCTCTCGAGGTCGAGGCTCCCGCAGCCGAATAGCTTTTCCCCTGGGAAAAAGCAAGCCCGAACAGCTCAGCTGTTCGGGCTTTTTCTTTTGCCGAAAGATAAGGCCTCGGCAGGCCATCGCCGCGCGGGAGAGCCGGAAGCAAGTCGCAAGTGCCGAACCGCAAAAGGGCAGGCCGCGGTGCCGGAACCTGCCGCTGGCTACAGGGCAGGGTCGCCAGCCTTAGTCGACGCCGATCATGAGGTCGGTGGACTTCACGATGGCGACCGCTTTGTTGCCAACTTCCAGGCCGAGCTCCCCGATCATGTCGTTGAAGACCGAGCCGGTGATGATGTTGCCGTCTGCGAGCGTGAGGGACACGCGCCCGTCTGTCTTTCCCGGGCGAACCGTGGTCACGGTGCCGACGAGCTGATTTCGGGCTGACAGGTTGTTGAGGGGCTCATCTCCGCGCGCGAACATGACATGGCTTGCCTTTATGACGGCATATGCCGGCATGCCCTTCTTAAGGCCGAGATCGTGAATGGCCTCCATTGTGATAATAGAGGTGAGGGCCGTCTCGCCGACCTTGATTGAGACGACTCCGCTCACGGCACCAATCTCGACGTCGGTAATCGTGCCCTTCAAGACGTTTCGTGCTGAAATGCGCATAGTTCCCCGTTCGCTGTTTGTATCGGTTGTTCCCCGCATAGGGGCTTTCTCCCGTCAAGTATAGGCAAAGCCCCCAGAGCGCACAACTGTGCACGTCAAGCTATCTAATCGACGTTCCAGGCGATGAAAGCCCAGGTAATGGTTCTCGGCTCGCGAAGACGCAGCGCTCCTTGCGGAATCCCCCTCTCTCCAGGCTTGCCGGCGTCCTCGTTCTCGACGATTTGCGCCTCGAGCCAGGGTTTGAGCTTCGAGAGCGCGATCTGCGTGCGCGTCTCTGGTAGGAGGGCACACGCTTTGCGCACCATGTCGTCGTACTTGCGCAGCGCGTCGTCGAAGGTCTCGAACGTGTCGTGCCGGGAGCTCTTGATATAGGTCAGTTCGGGTTCGAATCCCATGCTTGAGAGGATGTTCACGGCGTAGAGGTGGTCGCGGCCGACGCGGGAGGCGAGGCCGAGTGCCTCGATCACGTGGTCGTCGGTTCGCGGGGAGGCGCCTGTCGGCAACGTGATGCACACGCGGCGACGGGCGACCATGGTGAGCTTTAAGAGCGCGGCGCGCATATCGTCGACGGCAATCGAGCGCGATGCGGTGCACACGTCGTGAGATTTCGGGGCGATGCCGTGTTCCTCCCAGTCGTCTTCCCAGCTCATCTGCTCGCAATGTACGCTTTTGATCCCACGTGCCTCAAGTTCCCCGCGAAGGATGGAAAGCATCCCTTCCGAGAAGTCGGCGGCCGTGACGGCATGCCCCGCTTCCCCGAGCGGCAGGGCGAGAGCGCCCGTCCCGCAGCCCATGTCGAACACGCTTTCCTCGGGAGCGACTCCTGCGCGCTCAAGAAACGAGTTCACGTAGGGATTGGGGTAGTCTTTGGACGTAAAGGTCTTCGCCCGCTCGTTCCAGTAGACCGCGCTGTCGCGGTGTCGCCGCGCTTTTTGCAGCTGCATCCATTCGGCGTTCCAGTCGGTGGTGGTGAGCAGGGGAGTGAAGCTCTCTGTCATGGGAAGCTGCCTTTCTCGGGGAGTTTTCCGCATTGGGGCGAATCGGGGGCGACCCGATGCGCGCGTTTGCCTATCATGTTAGCGGACAATGGCCGATGGTGGGCGAAGACGATCTTAAAAACTGCGGCTTGCCGCCATCGGGAAACGAAGAATCGCGAACGATACCAAGGAAGAGGGGGAGCTCTCTATGCATGTTGAGCTTTTGTACCATACGCCCGACCCCGAGCGTGCAATCGCCACTGCGGCGCGGTTGTGCTATGCGCCGGTGGGCGCGGCCGAGCTTATGGAAACGATGCCTGAGGAGCGCATTCGCAGCGTGCTTACGACCATCATGGAGAGCGGGCATTTTTCCACGCTCGAGCACGCGAGCTACACCTTCGCCGTCGACGGCGTCTCCCGCGCGCTCACCCATCAGCTCGTGCGTCACCGCATCGCGAGCTTCAACCAGCAAAGCCAGCGCTACGTGAAGTTCAAGGACGGCGTTGATGTGGTCACACCCGACACCATCGCCTCCGACCCCGAGCGGAAGGCCCTCTTCGACGAGGCCATCGCCGCCGCCGTCAGCGCGTACGAGAAGCTGCTCGACGCGGGCGTGCCCGCTGAGGACGCTCGCTACCTGTTGCCGAACGCCGCGGAGAGCAAGATCGTCATCACCATGAACGTTCGCGAGCTGCTGCATTTCTTCAAGCTGCGCTGCTGCAACCGCGCCCAGTGGGAAATTCGCGACATGGCGCACCGCATGCTTGAGCTCGCCCGTCCCACCGCGCCGTTCGTCTTCGCCGACGCCGGTGCCCCTTGCGTTTCGGGCGCATGTCCTGAAGGCAAGATGAGCTGCAAAAACCCGTATCCTCGTGTGAAAAGGAGCTAGCGGACAAGTGACTCGCGAGAAAAGCGATCTCTCCCGCGCGTTCTCAGAAGACGGCGCGCGCAAGACCCACGTCGGCGGGCAGGCATTGCTTGAAGGCATCATGATGCGCGGAAAGTACAACTGGTCGGTCGCCGTGCGCGAGCCCTCCGGCGCCGTGTACACCGAAGAGCACGACCTGGCGAGCGGGAAGGAGAAGAACGGCTGGCTGTACTGGCCACTCGTGCGCGGATGCCGTGCCCTGGTCGAGTCGCTCGTCTTGGGCTTCAAGGCGTTAGAGATTGCGACCCTTCACGCCTATGCGGAAGAGGACGAGGGGGAAGAGAAGGCGGAAGAAAAGCCCGTGTCTGGAACTGCGTGCGAGGCCGCCTGCGAGCAGGGGCCGGAGCATGAGGCCGCTTGCGAGCAGCCCACGCGCCAGGAATCCGAGTTTGAGTTCTCCTGGAGGGACGACTTCGGCCGCCCCGATACCGTGATCGACGCACTCGGCGCGCAAAGCTCGCTTGAGGTGGTGGGAGAAGCCGAGGGCGACGCCCCTGAGCCTGTCGCAAATAGCAAGGACGCTAACAATATCCCAAGCGCGAAGGAACCCGATTCCGAGTTCGGCAAGAAGGAGATGGCCATCTCGATGGTTTGCGGGCTTGCGCTCGGCATTGTGCTCTTCATCGTGGCGCCCGCCTTCATCACAAACCTCATCGTGGGCGAGTACGACGGCAACACGCTTCTGTGGAACATCGTCGACGGCGTGCTGCGCGTTGCCGTGTTCGTCTTCTATATCTGGCTCATCGGGCGCATGTCGGAGATCAAGCGCATGTTCGGATACCACGGTGCGGAGCACAAGACCATCCACTGCTACGAGCACGGCTTGCCGCTCACGCCCGAGAACGCGCGCAGCTTCCCGCGCCTGCACGTGCGCTGCGGAACCGCATTCCTCATCATGGTCATGATTATCGCCATCTTCGTGTACACGGTGGTGCCCCTAAACGCGCTCATCGCCGCATGGGGCGTGCCCGATGGTGCGCCGAAGCTTGCGCTTGTCATCTTGTCGCGTATCGTGCTCATGCCGGTGATCGCGGGCGTGTCCTACGAGATCACGGTCAGGTGGGCGGGCTCGCATCCGGACAACCCGCTTGTGAAGGTGGTGCTTTGGCCCGGCATGCAGATGCAGTACCTCACCACGAACGAGCCCGACGACGGCATGCTTGAGTGCGCCATCGCCGCCATGAAGCTCGTGCTTGACCGCGAGGAGGCCGAAGCGGAACAGGCAGCGCGGGTGGAACAGGCAGCGCAGGCGGAACAGGCGACGCAGGCGACGCAGACAGCACAGACGGCATAGGACCCAGGGCGCCGCCGCCTTCCGCGCCGCCCTCGCGATAGGAACACCCCCAGGCTCGCCTCTCAGGTTCTCGAGGCGAAAACTCCGTTTCGTGAACCTTTTTTGGCCCAGTGCCCTCAAATCGTGTATGCTAAGGCGCGTTATGCGCAACGTTTGGACGCTGCGCGCGATAGGGTAGGAGAATCCCCGCACACGTAAAAACTGACGAATCGGGGCAATCGTGTGAACGATTTCCAGTGCGCGACAGGCGCTCTGGGGCAAGGAGGACCAAGTGAAACTGGTCGTAACGGAGAAAAACGACGCCGCAACCAAGATTGCGAGCCTTTTGGGCGCGGGCAAGCCGAAGGCCGACAAGGTGTATTCGACGCCGATCTACCGGTTTGAGGTTGACGGCGAGGAGTGGGTGACCATCGGTCTGCGCGGCCATATCTTAGAGCCCGACTTCACTCCCAACCTGGTATATAAGAAACGCGGCGGCTGGCAAGGCGTGACCGTCGAGGGCGAGACCGTGCCCGCTGACGTGCCCGCAAGCCTGGCCAAGCCCCCCTTCAAGAAGAAAAAGCCCTTCACCGAAGACGGCGTGGAGCTTAAAGGGTGGAAGATGGACGCGCTGCCGTACTTGGTCTACGCGCCAATCGAGAAGCTTCCTAAGGAAAAGGAAATCATCCGCAGCTTGAAGAACCTCGCCAAGAAGGCGGACTCCATCGTGATCGCGACGGACTTCGACCGCGAGGGCGAGCTCATCGGCTCCGATGCGCTCTCGTGCATCCAGGAAGTGAACCCTACCGCCCCCGTCTCGCGCGCCCGCTACTCCGCCTTCACGAAGGAGGAAATCACCCACGCGTTCTCCAACCTTGTGGAGCTCGACGTCAACCTGGCGTCCGCCGGCGCATCGCGCCAGGATATCGACCTTATCTGGGGCGCGGTGCTCACGCGTTATCTCACCCTCGTGAAGTTCGCGGGCTACGGCAACGTGCGCTCGTCGGGCCGCGTGCAGACGCCGACGCTCGCCCTCATCGTGGCGCGCGAGCGTGAGCGCCTGGCGTTTGTTCCCGAGGACTACTGGGTGATCAAGGGAGCCTTCGACGCCGTCGAGAAGACCGGTCCCACGGCAGGCGAGGGCGCGCTTGCTTTCGAGGCGCCCCATGCTACGGCGCGTTTCAAGGACGAGACGCAGGCTAAGGCCGCCATGGCCGCCGTCGAGGGGGCGACAAGCGCGAAGGTGCTCTCCATCGAGAAGCGCTCGCGCAAGCAGCAGCCGCCCGTTCCCTTCAACACCACAAGCCTCATGACCGCGGCGTCGGCCGAGGGCCTTTCCCCTGCACGCACGATGCGCCTCGCTGAGAGCCTCTACATGGACGGCTATATCTCCTATCCGCGCGTCGACAACACGGTGTACCCGAGCTCGCTCGACTTGGAGGAGGTCGTGAAGACCATCTCCGGTAACCCGGCTTACGCGCCGTTTTGCAAGGAACTGCTCGCGAAGGGGCCGCTTACGGCAACCCGCGGCAAGAAGGAGACGACCGACCACCCGCCGATCTACCCGACGGCCATGGTCACGCCCGACGATCTGCCGCCTGCGGAGTACAAGCTCTACAACCTGATTGCCCGCCGCTTCTTGGCGACGCTCTCCGAAGCCGCCGTCGTCGAGGGCACCAAGGTCACGCTCGATATCTCAGGCGAGCACTTCGCCGCGAAGGGCGACGTTCTCGTGCACGAGGGCTATCGCGCCATCTACCCCTACGGCATGAAGAAAGACGAGCAGCTGCCTGCGCTCGCCGAGGGCCAGCAGATCGCCTTCAACGGCGCCACCTGCACGAAGAAGCAGACCGAGCCGCCCGCCCGCTACAGCCAGGGCAAGCTCATCCAGGAGATGGAAAAGCTCGGGCTCGGCACGAAGTCCACGCGCCACAGCATCATCGAGCGCCTCTACACGGTGAAATACATCCAGAACGACCCCATCGAGCCCTCGCAGCTTGGCATGGCGGTGTGCGACGCGCTCGACAAGTTCGCGCCGCATATCACCCACTCGGAGATGACGGCGGAACTCGAAGCTGAGATGGACAATATCGCCGAAGGCCAGAAGACCAAGGCAGATGTGGTCATGAACTCCCGCAACCTGCTCTCCGAGCAGCTGGCCGACCTCATGCCCCATTCCGAGGAAGTCAAGGACGCCCTTGCCGACGCCGTCGCGGCCGACGCGTACGTGGGCAAGTGCCCAAAATGCGGCAAGGACCTGCAGATTCGCGCCTCGCAGAAGACGCGTGGGATGTTCATCGGATGCGCTGGGTGGCCCGACTGCGATGTGACCTACCCGCTCCCGAAGGGCAAGATCGAGTCGATGGAGGAGCTGTGCCCCACGTGCGGGATGCCCCAGGTGAAGGTGACGGCCTTCCGCTCGAAGCCGCGCGTCATCTGTATCGACCCGAACTGCGAGACCAACAAAGAGCCCGATGTGGTCGTCGGCGAGTGCCCGGTGTGCAAGGCCGCCGGCAAGCAGGCGAAGCTCATCGCGCAGAAGAACCCGCGCACGCTCAAGCGTTTCATTCGTTGCGAGAACCATGACGAGTGCGGCGTGGGCTACCCGCTGCCCCAGTACGGCAAGCTCACGGCCACCGACGAGGTCTGCGAGCATTGCGGCGCGCCGCTTGTGATCGTGACGACTGCTCGAGGACCGTGGAAACTCTGCCCGAGCTTCGACTGCCCGGGCAAGGAACAAGACGACGCGGAGAAGGCGGCGTCGAAGGGGAAGAAGACCGCCGCGAAGAAGCCTGCTGCGAAGAAGGCGGCGACGAGCAAGGCTGCGGCCAAGAAGCCCTCGACCCGCAAGGCGTCATCGAAGACGGCGGAGAAATAGCGCCATGCCGGAGATGACAGAAGGGCGGGCGAAGGCCGGCTCGGGGACGCAGTCCGGCGCGCCGTCTCGGGCTAGCGCGCAGCCTGCGACGGCACCGAAGATCGACCGCCGCATCCTTTTCACGAAGGGCCTCATCAAAGAGGCGTTTCTGGAACTGAAGAAATCGAGCTCGCTCGCCGACATTAAGGTGACCGACTTGTGCGAGCGCGCGGGAATCGGCCGTGGCACGTTTTACCGCCATTACCGCAACATGACCGAGGTGCTTGACGAGGTGCTTGACGACGCCTTCTCGCAATCGAGCTCGCTCGCCCGCCATCTCGTGTCGCGCGAGATACGCACGGCGGGTGCATGTTCTGGGTGCGATATGCCGTTTTGCCAGTTCGTGCGCGAAAACAAGCACTACGCGGGCATCTTTTTGGACGAGAGCCTCACGCGCGTCGTCCTTGACAAGATGGTCGAGAGCCAAAAGGGCGTCTATCTGCGCGCGATGCAGGGCATCTGCGACCTAAGCGAGGGGGAGCTTGCCGATCTTTTGTACTTTCAGTCGAGCGGGTGCCTCTCCGCGGTGCGCCGCTGTATCAATGCGACCCCTGAGGAGTGGGCGCGCACGCAGGCGGCGATCGACAACTTCATCCTGGGCGGCCTGGCAGCGAGCACGCGCAGGCTGTAGGGGAAGCGCAGACGATAAAGGAGGGCCCGGCGCTGCAGCGGTGATGCTG